>JAISCO010000209.1 GCA_031265535.1 Spirochaetaceae bacterium
GTAAGCCTCGCTAATTCGTCAAGACGGGCTAACTGCTGCCGGAAAATCGCGTCCGCTTCGGCGTCTTTGTTGTAAAACGCGGCAATAAATTTAATCCACTCAAAAGAAGCGCGGTTTTCACCCTCCTCCCATTCACAGACCACCGCGTAAGGCAGTCCGGCAGCCTCAAACAGAGCTAAATTGTCGCCCATCCCCATAACCGCCGGTTCCGCAAATATAATATCGGGCTGTAAAGTGATCGCGCTCTCAATATCTATCGTTCCCATGCTGTTCCGGGCTATGTACGCCGTCTTTCCGTCCCGCATCCGCTCTTCTATAGGCGCCAGATCCCACTGATCCTGCGGCATAGTAACGGCGGCGACACTGTCGTAAAGGCTATTTTCTTCGATGTCGTATTCGGCATCGTCATTCTCTTCCAGGACATCCAGGAAACTCACCTGCGTTGTTGACGTATACAAGGCTTTTTTTACGGGCGTAAACACGAGCAGGTCATGCTCAATTGAAGACGATGTAAAATTGTCCGGCGCTTCAACGCCGCGCGGCACAAGCAGGCAGCGTCTTCCGCTATAGTCGCTTAGCAGCTTAACGCCGTCCGGCAGGTATTCAATGCTAAAAAGTTTGGCGTAATATACTCCAAATTCGCCGGTACCTTCCGCGGCGGACAGCTTTATTTCACTTTGTTTTTTTGCGCACCCGCCGCAAAGCGCAAGCGCGGTAACGGCGGCCAAAGCGGTAAAAAGAACTACCCAAACGCTGGAAGTCATATTATTGCAAGATTTTTTCATGTTTCCTCCAAATGATTGATGACCGGAAGAAGAATATTTTACCTCAACGTCGAAAAAGTCGAAGAAGGAAAGAGTAAAAAGGGAGACTCTTAAAAACGTATTCGACTTCTTTGACTCCGCGGTTTATATACGGATCAGAGGTTGGTTGTAGAATTTGGTGAATACGAATACCCTATCGTATAGCGCGGCGGCGGCAGGGGAAACTTCATGACGTTGAAAGAGCGGTTGTTTTTAATCATTAGCTGCGGAACATACACCGACGAGGGCCGGGAACCGGATGAGATCATCCGCCGCGGCGTGCTCAATATTGCCTATACCTTTGCCGCCGTCATGATTCTTGGCATGGGTATCGTGGATATGCGGTCCTCCCGGATCGGCCTGGGCCTGTTCCTGTTGATCCTGGGGGCGCTGATTATCGCCGGTCTGCTGGTCCTTTGGACCAGGCTTTCCTTTGTAACCGGGGGATGTATCCTTACCGCCCTGTACGGCGTCTTCTGCGCGGTCATGGCGGGCTGGGGAAACGAGCCCGGGGGCGTTTCGATATTCCGTATCGTGTCGTACCCGGCCATGTCGATTCTGATCCTGGGACTGCCCTGGGGCCTTGTGTTTGCCCTGCTGCTTTTTCCGTTTACCCTCCTTGGCCTTTTCGCGTCCGCCCCGGTTCACACTACCTTTGCCGACTCCATGGTCGTTTCCGGCGGGTACCTCGTTGTCCTGATCCTGGCGGCGGTTTACGAGTACGCCCGGTCCGCCAGGGATCGCTGGTTTACCCGGCAGGATCGTTACGTGAACATGGTCTTTGCCAACAGCCTGGATTGTATCCTGCTTTTTGATACCGAGGGCCGCCTGCTGTATTTTACCGATATCGTTCTTACGCGGTTTAACATTGCCAGCGCCGCCAGTATACGGCGCCGTTCCTACCGGGAGGTGTTTGCCCGTTTTACCGGCAAACATACCAGTGTCCGCCTGGACGCCGTCTTTGGGGGGACGGAAAAAAATTCCTCCGTTTACGATGATACCATAACCTGCGGCCCCGGCGGTCCCCGGCATTACCAGGTCCATCTGAGTCCCCTGTATGACGACGGGGGAATGTTCCGGGGGGCCCTTATCGTTTTCCAGGACATGACGGACGCCCTGGCGGCAAAGGAAAAGGCCGAACAGGCCAGCCGCGCCAAATCCAATTTTCTTGCCGCCATGTCCCACGAGATTCGTACTCCCATAAACGCCGTTATCGGCATGACCTCCATCGGCAAAGCCGCGGAGGATACGGAACGAAAGAATTACTGTTTTGACAAGATCGAGGGGGCCTCCACCCATCTTTTGGGGGTTATCAACGATATTCTTGATATGTCCAAGATCGAGGCGGATAAACTTGAGCTTTCCCCCACGGAATTTGATTTCGAAAAAATGCTGAACCGGGCCCTGGGCATCTTTGACGTGCGGCGGCAGGAAAAAAAGCAGCGCCTTGTTGTTCATTTTGACGCGGCCATACCGCGGAACATTATCAGCGACGAACAGCGACTTTCCCAGGTTATTACCAACCTTTTGAGCAACGCCGCCAAATTTACCCCCGATGAGGGGGTTATCACCGTCCATACCAGGCTCCTGTCCCTGGAGGAATCCGCCGGAGAATCCCTGTGGGGACCGGCCGTGGCGGGGGACTCCGCCGCCGCCTACGGCGTACTGGAAATCGGGGTGACCGATACGGGGATCGGCATTGCCAGGGAGCAGCAGGCCGGCCTTTTTCAGTCCTTCGGCCAGGTGGATTCCAGCATCTCCCGCCGCTTCGGCGGAACGGGGCTCGGCCTGGCGATTAGCAGGCGGATTGTGGAAATGATGCGGGGGGATATCCGCATAGAAAGCGAACTGGGGAAGGGCGCCTCCTTTGTCTTTAAGGTCCGGGTGGGAATTTCCCCGGAGCAGCTTGCCGCCCGGGCCGGCGGAACGGCGGCGGAAGAGGCCGCCCCCGTGCAGGCGCCGGAACAGGAGGGGTCGGGGGAGGAGGAATCGTACACGGGACGCCGGATCCTTCTGGCGGAGGATGTGGAGATAAACCGGGAGATCGTGCTGTCGGCGCTGGAACCCCTGGGGCTGCGGATCGACGAGGCTGAAAACGGCCGGATTGCCTACGATCGATTCGCCGCCGATCCGGAGGCCTATGATCTTATCTTTATGGATATCCATATGCCCGAGGTTGACGGGTATGAGGCTACGCGGATGATCCGCGGCCTGGATCACCGGCGGGCCAAGGAAGTACCTATTGTCGCCATGACCGCCAATGTCTTTCAGGAGGATATTGAACACTGTCTGGCCGCGGGAATGAACGGCCACCTGGGTAAGCCGCTGGACTTTGACGAGGTAATGGGGACCCTGCGGAACTACCTGCGCCCCGCCGTACCTTCCGCCTAGCGGCGGGTTCTGCGGCGAAAGCTCTTAGTGTCTTGACCTCTTTCAACTTGTGGGTAGTGGACTCAAGACCGGAAGAAGAATATTTTACCTCAAAGTCGAAAAAGTCGAAGAAGGAAAGAGTAAATATACTTGTCCTGAGCTCTAAGTTACGGCATATTTATAATCTGTATTATAGCGAAAAATTAAGGGTAATCGAAGCTGTTCCAAAACTGAAGTTTTGGAACAGCTTCGATTTACAAGGAGCTTAGCATGTATAAAAAACTGATAGTTGATTCCGGCAGGCGGATGTTGAATTCGGGGCTTACAGTGGAAACATGGGGAAACATCAGCGCGCGGGACAAGGGGACGGGGCTTATCTATCTTACGCCGAGCGCGATGAGTTATGACATTATTTGTGAAGACGATATTATCGCGGCAAAACCGGACGGTACTATTATGGAGGGCAGACGCAAACCGACGGTTGAATTTGAGCTTCATCTTGCCGTATACCGCGCCCGCTCTGAAATAAACGCCGTTGTTCATACTCATCCGGTATATTCGCAAATTTTCGGCGTGCTGCGCGAACCTATCCCCGCAATAATAGACGAGGCGGCGCAAATATTGGGCGCGGAGGTGCGCTGCGCCCGTTACGAACTGCCTGGGACTAAGGAACTTGCCGCGGCCTGTGTTGAGGCGCTTGGCAAAAACGCTTACGCCTGCCTCCTCGCAAACCACGGCGCGGTAAGCATAGGCGCGGACATGGACGCCGCTTTCCGTGTGGCAAAAGTTTTGGAAATGACGGCTCAGATTTACGCGCAGGCGCGTATGATAGGCGAAGTAAAACTCCTAAAAAAAGAACATATTGATTATATGCACGATTTCGCGTATCATCATTATGGTCAAAAATGAATTTTAATTTGCTGTTGTTGCGCCGTATTCTATACCGCATAGAATGCGCCGCCATACTACTGATATGTTTGGCAGTTTTCGCCTGTAAAAAATCCGGCGAAATTGATGCAAAAGATTCTGTCGCCGAAAGCGCGCTCGTTGAAAAGACGGCGGGGGGCGATGGTTTTTCTTACGCGAATGATGAAGCGATAAAGCTGGCGTTTACGCTTGATTACCGCGCTGAAATTCCTGAACCAGAGCAGATTGCCGAAACGCTTGACGAGGCGGTACAATCCGGTACGCCGGCCCGCAGCGCCGGCATGGTCGAAATCATTCCCGGTCTGCGTAAACTAAACGATTACAAGACAGATTACACCGCCGCCCGCACAGAAGCCGAAAAACTCGCCGCGAGTTTCGCGCAAAACCTTACGCCTCCGCGTAACGCTGGGGCGCTTACCGTCGTTGACTGGGGGCCGCAAAAATTCTTGTCTTCGGCTGTTAAGCGGCCGTCAGTATTCGTGATTTTTTCACAGCCTATGGTCCCGCTCGCGGCGCTGGGAGCCGTGTCGGACTCATCCCCCATTGTGAGCATAGAGCCGCCGCTTAAAGGCACATTCCGCTGGTACGGGACATCTTTCATCAGCTTTGAAAGCGACGGGCCGTGTCAGGAGCAGCAGACGTACACGATAACGGTCGCGCCTTCCGCGCAGTCGCTTTACGGTAAAAAGATAGAGGGGCAGACCAGTTTCAGTTTTGAAACGGAACGCCTGTCGATGAAAGCCATTGAACCCGGGCGCGAGTTCAGGAAAGAAAACCGTTTTTATTTTTCAGATAACGATGTGCCGCCGCTTGCCGCAAAGCAGATAACTATTATTTTTAACGGACCGGTACAAGAGGACGGCATAAAAAATTATATCGTCATTGCTTCCGATTCGGGCGGTGAAAAAAGATTTGCCTTGACACAACTTGACGAAAACACCCTGCTGGCGTCCCTGCTGGATGATATTGAATTTAACACCCGCGTAACTGTTAGGCTTAAACAGGGCGCTCGTTCCGGCAATGGAACTCTGGGAACCGCGGGGGATCAGGTTTTTTCGTTTAGAACGCCGCCGCCGTTTACACTGACGGATATGAAAACTTCGCCCGCGTGGGGAAAATACCGTAATGTGTTCAACATTGATTTTTCCGTGCGTATAGACGCGGATTCGGCGCTTGAGGCGCTGCGCACAGAACCCGCGATGCCGCTTACAAAAGAAAATACTGAGGTTTGGGACAGCACGATTCGTATAAGCAATCTTCCTGTCGGCTTTAACGAAACATTCAAAATCATTGTTGATACGGATTTGCGGGATGTGTACGGCAGAAACCTTGATGAAAATTATGAAAGGACGCTTACATCCCGGCCCGAGCCGCCGCCTACCGGCTCCGTAAACTTTTTAGACTGGGGAAACAGTATGCTCGAAGCCCAGTTTGAGCCGCGCTTTCTGTTTGAATATAAAAATATCGCCGGAGCTTCATTTTACCGGCTTGAACAAAAAAATAATCCTTACAGTAATGCAGCGCAAAAAACCGACACAATTACACTGCAAGGTTTTGAAAAAAATTATACATATTTTGAAGAAATGGATCTGCGGCCTTATCTGAACGGCGCTGGAAAAGGTTTTGTTTCGTTTTATGCCGATATAAATCTTCTTAGAAGAGACGTTGATTCAAGTACGGGAAAACAAAAAACATACAATGTAGAAAATGAACTTAATCTGCAAGTAACGGATTTAGGGCTTACCGTCCGTTATGCTTTTAATAAAACCGTTGTGCTGGTAACATCGCTTTCCACCGGAGCCCCTATCGAAGGCGCTGTTGTTAGGCTTATAGCGCCCGATTTGATTGCTTCCAACGCGGATATTTCCGGCGTGAACAATTTTGCGGAGGCGATTACCGACAAAGACGGGCTCGCCGTACTGAACACCGCGGCGGGCGTTTTCAGGAACGCCGTGCTTAGAAGTGACAGAGCTTGGAATCACACGCCTTATGTGTTTGCGGAAAAAGACGGCGACCGCGCCGTGTTCAGCCCTTCGCATAACAATGTCTGGCGTTTCGGCATAGAGTACTCTTCGACCAGGGACGCGGAACGCGCTCAGCCTGTAACATTTATGTTTTCTGACCGCGGCATATATAAACCGGGCGAAACGATTACTTTTCGCGGTGTCGACCGCTCTTTATTGCTGGGAATGTATACAATATACAACGGCGATTACACGGTAAATCTTGTTAAAGATGCATATAAAGGTGAAACAGCCGCGACGCTTAGCGGCACGACAAGCGAGTCCGGCGGCTATTATGGCGGCATAAAGTTGAGCGAGGATTTAACGCCGGGTGAATACCGCCTGAAATATGTCAGAAACAATTATGCCGGAGGCAATGAAAAAGATGCGGTATGCGCCGATATTCCAATAACGATAGCCTATTTTGAGCGGCTTAAATTTCAGGCTTCAATAAGCGCGCCCCCCGTTGAAATAATATCCGGCGAAGATATAAACGTAACACTGCAAGCGTCATATTTATCCGGCGGGAATCTTTCGGGCGCGGCTTGGCGCTCAGCGTGGTTCAGCGAATTAACATATTTCAATCCGACAGTTGGAACAGACCGCTTTGTTTTCGGCCCGCGCAATGTGTACGAGGGAAAGAAAAATATATCGTCATCCGGCGGCGTTCTGTCCGCCGACGGCAAGGCCGCTCTTAGTCAAAAAACCAGCAACGCTTCCGTTGCGGGCGCGGCGTACACATACTCGGTGGAGGCTTCGGTTACAGATTTAAGCAATCAACAAATATCGGCTTCGCGTTCTGTAATGGTTCATCCCGCCCTTTTTTATATAGGCGCGGCCATGCAGTCACGGCGCGGTTTCGCCAAGGCGGGCGAGGAAATTTCCGTCAACTATATAACGGTAGATACTTCCGGTAAAACGCTGGCGAATGACGCGCAGTTTTTAAGCAGGGGAGAGGACGCAAAAATTATTAGAGCGGAACTTATCCGCGAAACATGGACCCGCGCGCAAATGCGGGGCGTAAACAATTATATTTATGATAATTATGAGCGTTCTGAAATAATTGACAGCACGGAAAAAATCAATATAAAAACATCAGGCACAATAAAAGTTAAACCGTCAAAAGCGGGTTTTTATATTCTGCGATTAACAAGTTTTGACCGCGAAGGCAGAAAGGCGCTTACGGAAATTACATTTTATGCTACAGGCTCAAATTTTTCGTATTGGAATATGAACAATCCCGGCGACCTGAAACTTGTACCGGATAAGGCTGTTTACAACCCGGGAGATACGGCGGAAATCTTGCTGCAAAGCAGCCTGCCTGCCGGGCGATATTTAATTACTGTTGAACGTGAAGGTATTTTTACCGAAGAGGTCCGCGTATTTGACGAGCCTGTTTCCGTGATAAATATACCTATAGCGCGTAACTATGTGCCGGTTGTGTATGTCGCTGTTTCTTCGTATTCCACGCGTTCCGGCCCGCCGAAACATAGTTATGGAACTCCTGATTTTGATAAACCGGAAGGCCGCTTCGGAGCGGTAAAACTTTTTGTAAATCCGCGTGTCCGCGCTTTTTCGGTAAAAGTTGAAAGCGGCAAGAAGGTATTCCGCCCGGGGGATGAAGTTACGCTCACTCTGACGGCTGAAAAAGACGGGGCGCCTCTGCCGAATGCCGAGCTTTCATTGATGGCGGTTGACCGCGGTGTGCTTGATTTAATCAATTATCATGTTCCGGATCCAGTTTCATATTTTTATAATGAAGACCGTTTTCCAATTAGAGTTGGCGGCGATGATTCGCGGACTATGCTGATGGACCCGGTTACTTACAGCGTAAAGAATTTGTCCGGCGGAGACGCGGATGCCGGAGATAAACTTGAAGAGCGAAAAGATTTTAATCCAATGGCGGTGTTCGAGCCGTTTTTGTTGACCGATGAAAAGGGCAAAGTTACGTGTACATTCAAGCTGCCCGATACTCTTACCACATACCGCATAACCGTATTCGGTGTGCGCGGCGATTTATTTTCGTTAAAAGAAACCGAAATAGCCGCGAGAAATGTTATAAATGTACAACAGGTTCAGCCGCGCCGCCTGCGTGAACGGGACACGGCGGAAGCCGGAGTGCTTGTCACAAACCTCGATTCCGTGCCGCATAAGATAAGCGTTTCGCTCGGTATAGGGGAGATAAGCGTACAGGATGATGACAGCGGCGTCATAAAACAGAAGGGCGCGGCGTTTGTTGACGGCAGCGCGGAACATACGGTAACGGTAGCGGGCGGCGGGAACGCCGTTGTATATTTTGATATCGCCGCTGAAAAACAGGGTGAAATAAATTTAGTGTATACGATAAAATCTGACGCGCTGAATGAACGTCTGATTCAGAATTTGATAATCGAAAAACCGTATATAAAGGAGACGGTTGTTACATCGAATTCGCTTGCTGAAAACAGCGTTACGGAAGCTGTCGTGATCCCGGGTTTTGCCGATGACGGAAATGGCAGTCTGACAATAACTCTTGACGCGACACGCTTAAGCCTGCTGGAACAGGCTGTCAATTATTTATTTCATTATCCTTACGGCTGCATGGAACAGCGCAGCGCCGCTGTGCTGCCGCTGGTGATATTCGGTGAATACATTGACGCGCTCAATTTACAAAGCGAAGTTTCTGATCCAAAAAAAGTTGTACAAAAAGAAATAGCGTCATGGTCAAAAATACAGCGCCCTGACGGCGGATTTCCATACTGGCCGTCCGGCTTGTACAGCAATATATATGTATCGCTGCGTATAGCGCATATCATAATCCTCGCAAAAGAAAAAAACATTTCCGTTCCCGATTCTTTCAATATAGATAAATTGTACAATTATCTTGAAAATGAATATCAAAAATTGTACCGTGAATCTTTACGTTTGCGCGGGAATGATACAAGCCGCGCCGCTCAAAACGCTTATATATCAAAAAATAATGTTTATTTACGGTCGTATATGCTGTATGTTTTTTCATTGCTTAAAAAAAATAATTACACATCGCATATAACTGAAATGATTGCCGCCAACAAAGATGACCCGATAGCGCTGGCTTTTGCCGGAATGGCGGCCCGCGCCGTATCGCGTAACGATATAGCGTCCGACGCTGGGCGCACTCTGCGTAATTTGCTGCGCCCGACGGCGCGGGGTGTCGATTTAAGCGACGGAAACAGCGGCAGCAATTTTCTGACAGAGTATTATGGCGATAAAAATGAACAGCTTGCGTTGACGCTGCAATTCTTCATTGATCAGTATCCGGGTGATGATATTAACACGCGCCTGCTCTATTCATTGTTGACGAACAAAAGCGCCGGCGCTTACTGGAGCAATACCGCCGTTACTATTCGCGTTTTGTCCGCTGTCGACCGGCTTATACAAGCTGAAAATCTGACAAAAACCAATGTTACGGGCGCCGTAACACTGGATGGGCGCGAACTTTTAAGCGCGGGTTTCAAAGGATTGGGCGCGAAAGCCGTATCAAAAGACTTTTCTTTTAAGGACTTCCCGCTTGCGGCGCTGCCCCGCGATTCCACCCTGCCTCTTGTAATAACGCGGCGCGGCACGGGCAGCATTTACTGGACGGCCGCCCTTAGCTACGCCTTGCCCGCTGAAATGCAAGGGCGCCGCGATGAGGGAATAGGCGTGTTCCAAACTGTACGCGATTTTGAAAGCGGCGAAATTCTTACCGGCGCTCAGCTTGAAAGTGGAAGATTGTACCAAGTTGAACTGCGAATATCCAGCAGCCGCGACAGAAATTACCTTGCCCTGCGCGTTCCCATACCCAGCGGCGCTGAAATCCTTGACGCCCGTTTTACCACGACAGCGTCCGCCGCCGCGCTGGAGGCCCTTGCTCCCGCGGACAAAGAACCTGAGTCCGCAGATGTATACCACGGTAACGCCGGATATGCATTGAGTAATCAGGCAATCTTCGACAATGAGATACAGTATTTCTGGGATATCTTTAGTAAAGGAGAGTCCACGGTACGTTTCTTGATCCGCGCGGCACGGCGCGGTGTGTACCCGACTCCTCCCGTACAGGCTGAATGTATGTATGAAAGCGAAATTTTTGGACGCTCCGAAGGGATCTTGTTTACCGTCAAATGAGGCAGTTTCAAAACTCGCGAAAGTTTTGAAAGAGGCTCAATTGTTTAATCCGATTAGGTTAATTTTTCTTTGAGGGGCGAACTATATGTCATTTTTCCTTATTTTAATGCTTCTACTGCTTATTATATTCATTGCCGTCCTAACCAGTGTATTGATGGCACAAAGCAGGCGGGTAAAGCGGTGGATTTATATCGTGTTACTTGTTTTTGCTGTTGGCGGCGGGTTTTTCTTCTATTCGTATGGTTATTTATCATCCGGTACTAGTCCGGCAGACGCGCTGCTTGTGGCATTACGTGGAATAATACGCACTGCCCGTATGTTTACCTTAAATAATGATTATGGGGAATTGGTCAACGAGCAGGGGGCGCAATGGATGCGGGATCACTTATTACCTCAAATTGTTTTCTGGTTATGTCAAATTTCTGCTCTTGTCATTGTGCAGGCGGCTTTGCTTTCCCTGTTTGGCTGGAAGCTAATTAACTGGATACGCCTGCATCTCGGACTACACCGCGAAATGTATCTCATTAAAGGGGGCGATAAATACGCCCTTATGTTGGGAGAAAATATAGCCACACAAGATAATCCTCAGCGGCCGCCGAAAAAGGAAGGTCTTGTGGTATTTTTAATCGAAGACGATGACGATGAAAAAAAGATACGAGAAAAAACCGCTCATTTTGGCGGCATTGTGCAGGTTCTGGACAAGAAGCATGATATTTCACATTATCTTGGTTTAATAAATCCGGGGAAATGGAACCGGCGCAGGAGAAAGTATTATGTGGTTTTTACACAAAAAGACACATCGGCACCGGAAGATATTCAGCTTACGGTAGAGTTTGCAAAAGAAAAGGCTGTGGATCCCAAAAATCTGGATATTTTTGTGCTGGCATCATCCGAATGGGATCAGGAGAGAATCGAGGCGATTACACAGGCAAAAAAGGGCGGGCATCGAAAGTACCCGTATACCATTCATATTATCAACGAAGTGGATTTACTAGCCAGGCAGATGATAGAGACCCACCCGCCCTTTGAATGTCCGGGACTTAATTTTAATGAAACAACTAAAACAGGAATAGCGGCGCGTGATTTCACCGTGATGATACTTGGTTTCGGCACGGCAGGCCAACATGCACTTTTACGTCTGATTATGAACGGGCAGTTTGTCGGGAGCAGAATGCGCGCTATAGTTGTTGACCGGGAAATAGAGCATTTGCGCGAGCGTTTTCTGCACCGTTATCCATCTTTGGGTATTTGCTGCAAAATATATTTCAAAAACTTTGATGTGCGGGATAAGGCATTTTTCGAGTTGTTAAAAGAAATCAATACTATAGATTATATTGTCGCGGCGTTGGGTGACGATGGAATGAGCAGGCAGGCGGCGTTGGATATACGGCTGTGCTATGAACGCAAAGGTACGGCCCTTCCGCTTGTTGCCGTTTATGAGGAGAATGGCAGCCTGCATGATGCTGGGCAGAATGAAAAAGTGTTTTCTTTTGGCTGCCGTGAGGCCATATATAAAGAGGCGGTAATAATCCGTGAAGAAACCGATCGTATGGCCAGGATTGTGCATGAAGTTTACGGCGGCAATCCTCCATGGCAGGAACTTGACTGGATTTTGCAGGAAAGCAACCGTGCGTCGGCAGATTTCATTCCCGCCATGCTCAGACTGGCCGGATTAAGCGGGGAAACCGCGAGAAAACAACAAGCGCTTACCAATGATCCCGATCTTGCGGAAACCCTCGCAAAGACCGAGCATCTCCGCTGGAACGCTTTTCATGCGGCTATGGGTTTCCGTCCTATAAGCATAGAAGAAATGCGGCAACGCTTTGAAAAATATGACGGTGAAAAAAATACCAGGGCTCATCTTGACTTTTGCCGTAGGGACTCAAAAGAGCGGCTGCAGGTTTGTCTGGTTATATGGGATGAATTGGATGAAATAACCCAAGTCTATAGAGAATTGGCGCGTAAAGTGGACAATGTGGATGAAATGAATCGTGATTTCAAAAAAAATGACCGCAGCATAATTAAAAGTATCCCGAATTTTTTACGGGCGGCGAAAGAAAAAAAGGATGCTACACCATGACCATCACAAGAAAAGCACGGGGCACTGAGATACCCCACAGGGCGCAGCGGGTATTTTTCTGCTGCGATGCGCAAAACGTGGGCGAAAAAGACGGCCTGATTGCCGACTTGCTTTCCATGGACGCGGAAATGGACTGTGTTGTGTCGTATCTGGAAACGCGGGACGACATTGATACGGAAGCGTTAGGGAACGAATTGCGGGAACACCAGGCATTGGCGCTGTGGGTTACGGCGCAGTTGCTTGACTCCATGACGGACGGCAAAACGCCTGATGAGTACCGCCTCGCACAAGAACTGGGCGTCCCCATCCTGCCGATTGCTGAATACGGCGAGCTCTTGCCTCGTTTCACGCAAATTGCGGGGCCGATGCACGGGCTCGCGCGGGCAGATGCCGAATACCGGGTCAAGCTAAGAGCCCAGCTTGAGTCCTTCCTTGCCTCTGAAGAAATCAGCAAAGAGATACAGGAAAAGGCGTTCACCGCCACAGTGTTTTTAAGCTACCGCAAAATGGACATTCAAGAAGCCCGGAGTTTTATGAAAGCCCTTCACGACATGGAAGGCTTTGAGGCTGTTTCCGTGTGGTACGACAATTTTCTGACCGCCGGGAGGATATTCGATCAAGAGATAGAAGATTCCATCAGGAAAAGTGATGCCTTTGCGCTATTGGTAACGCCCAATTTGCTGGAAAAAACCGCCGAAGGAAAGGACAATTATGTAGTATCCACCGAATACCCCTTTGCAAGATGGGAAAAGAAGCCGGTTCTGCCGGTGGAAGCGCTGCCGACCGATCCCGTCCGCTTTGCGGAGCTTTTCCCCGGTGCCGGGAGTGCAGTCGATATGAACGACCGGACTGTCCTGAGCGCCACGTTACGGGAAAAACTGGGTGAATCCGCATGTCTGGAGCAAATAGACAGCGAACGCGCTTATTTACTTGGCAACGCGTACCTGAAAGGCTTTGGGTTGGAGAGGGATTTTAACCGGGCGCTACGGTTGCTGGAGCTTGCCTCCGAAGGCTCCGATTCAACCGCCTTGAGCGCGGCCAAACAACTGGCGGGTATTCATGAGGATGGCATTGAAACCGACATCAATTATGAGCAATCCTTACAGTGGAGGAGGCGGGCCGTCGTTCTCAGCGAACAATTATATGGGAAGGAGCACTCCGACACAGCCGCAACATATAGCAACATAGCGGTAGTTTACGCTGGCCAATGCGACTGTCCGCAGGCATTGGAATGGTATAACAAGGCCTTGGCAATCTTTGAGAAAGTGCTTGGAAAAGAATGCCCATACAAAGCCACAATATACAACAACATAGCGCTCGTTTACACGAGACAATGCGACTATCCAAGGGCACTGGAATGGCATCAAAAGGCCTTGGCGATCCGTGAGAAAGCGCTTGGGAAAGAACACCTTGATGTAGCTGCAACATACAACAACATAGGGCTCGTTTACTATAGGCAACGCGACTATCCGCAGGCAATGGAACGGTATCACAAGGCGCTGGCGATCCGTGAGAAAGTGCTTGGGAAAGAACACCCAGACACAGCTAGAACATACCACAACATTGCGCTAGTTTACTATGAACAAAACGACTATCCGCGGGCATTGGAATGGCTTCACAAGGCGTTAGCGGTCTATGAGAAAGCGCTTGGGAAAGAACATCCCCACACCGCCACAACATACAATAACATTGCGCTAGTTTACATTAAACAAAACGACTATCCGCGGGCATTGGAATGGCTTCACAAGGCGTTAGCGGTCTATGAGAAAGTGTTGGGGAAAAAACATCCTGACACCGCTATGACATACGACAACATCGCGGTAGTTTACAGTGAACAAGGTGACTATCCAGGGGCACTGGAATGGTTTCATAAGGCCTTGGCGGTCTATGAGAAAGCGTTTGGGAAAGAACATCCCCACACCGCCATAACATACAACAACATAGCGGGGGTTTACTATGAACAAGGCGACTATCCGCAGGCCTTGGAATGGTATCACAAGGCGTTGGCGGCCCGTGAGAAAGTGCCGGGAAAAGAACACCCTGACACAGCAGAAATATACAACAGAATAGGGCTCGTTTACCGTAGCCAAGGCGACTATCCGCGGGCATTGGAATGGCTTCACAAGGCATTGGCGATCTTTGCGAAAGTACTTGGAAAGAACCACCTCGATACAGCCTTAACATACAAAAGCATAGCGCTAGTTTACATTGAACAAAACGACTATCCGCGGGCATTGGAATGGCTTCACAAGGCGTTGGCAGCCCGTGAGAAAGTACTTGGAAAGAACCACCCCGATACAGCCTTAACATACGAAAGCATAGCGCTAGTTTACATTGAACAAAACGACTATCTACGGGCATCGGAATGGCTTCACAAGGCATTGGTGGTATATAAGCATTTAGCGGTAGTTTACTCTGAACAAGGCGAATATCCGCAAGCATTGGAATGGTATCACAAGGCGTTGGCGATCTTTGAGAAAGTGTTTGGGACAGAACACCCCCACACAGCCGTAACATATAGCAACATCGCAGGAGTTTACTATAGCCAAGGGGAGTATCCACTGGCATCGGAATGGTATCATAAGGCGTTGGCGATCTTTGAGAAAGTACTGGGGAAAGAACACCCCGAAACAGCTATGACATACAACAACATCGCGGTAGTTTACAGTAAACAAGGTGACTATCCAGGGGCACTGGAATGGTATCAAAAAGCGTTGGCGGTCTATGAGAAAGTATTTGGGAAAGAACACCCCGACACCGCCACAATATACCACAACATTGCGGGGATTCACGCTGTACAAGGCGACTATCTACAGGCATTGGAATGGTATCACACGGCATTGGCTGTCCATGAAAAAACGCTTGGGAAAGAACACTCCGACACAGCAATAACATACAGTGCCATAGCGCAAGTTTACCATAAACAAGGCGACTATCCGCGAGCATTAGAATGGTATCACAAGGTGTTGACGGTCTATAAGCGCTTGGCGGTAGTTTGCCATGAACAAGAAGACTATCCGCAAACACTGAAATGGCTTCACAAGGCGTTGGAGATCTGTGAAAAAGTGCTTGGAAAAGAACATCCCGACACAGCCACAATACACAACAATATAGCGCTAGTTTACTCTGAACAAGGCGAATATCCGCAGGCATTGGAATGGTATCACAAGGCGTTGGCGATCAGTGAGAAAGTAATTGGAAAAGAACACCCTGACACAGCCATAACATACAACAACATAGCGCTAGTTTACGCTGGGCAAGGCGACTACCCGCAGGCACGGGAATGGCTTCACAAGGCATTGGTGGTCTATGAACCGCTCGCTATTGCGGATCCGGGCAGTTACGGCAAAGATGCCGAAGATACGCGGGCGGCCCTCGAAAGACTGAAAGGGGAAGATTAAGACAGGATACGGCGGAAGATAAGGGGAGAGTACGCGAGTAGAAAGGATGTATGATCTTTTCATCACTTTAAGCCCTTTCAAAACTTCAGTTTTGGGGAGATAAGCTCAGCTTGTCCAGCAAGCTTAGATTTAATAGAAAAAGCAGGCTTGAACCGCTTTTTCGGAAGCCGGTTCCATCGCAAACAAAGTTTGCGCACTTGCAGCGGGGCATTAGAACCCACTACGAATAAATATAAACAGGAATGAGTATTTTATGGATAAAAAGACAATTTTTGAATTAGATGATTATATGTTTGATAAAATTATATATTTTTATGAATATTATAAAAATGAAAATATACTTGAAACAATTTTTTCAAATTGGAATGTCAGGGATATTATAGGACACATAAACAGTTGGATAAAATTTTCCGAAGATAAATTGGAAGCAATAAAATTAAAACATCCATTTGAAGATCTTAGTCATGTGGATATAGAAAAATTTAATAAAACAAATTATGAAAAATATAAAAATGAAACATTGGAAAATGTGGTAAATGAATCAAAAACATTATTGGAAAGATATAAAAATATATTGAATTTATTCAATGAAGAGGAATTATTTAGCTATAAATTCCCGACAGGATTTCCATGGGCCTTATGGAAATATATGGCAATGGATTTATGTATTCATCCGTTAATACATATAATGTATCAATATATAAAGAGGGGGGATTATAATGAATTTATAAAAGAAGCAGAGAACAGCAAAAAATATTTTATGGAATATTCCGGGAATAATATAAAAGAATATTATTTTGCGGATTTATTTACGAATAAAGAAGAAAAAGCAAAACAGTTTAAAGAATTAAAAGGAATAGGGAAAAACAATAAATTGATAGAGGAAATAATAAAAATAAACATGGAATGAAAGGAAAAAACACCGCATAAGGGGTCTGCTTACGCTTCGCCGCCAGTAGGCGGCTCGGGGTTCCGTTCGACTAGGTCATTCGCTTCGCTCATTCCCACGCCTCACTCCACCCACATTTTGTCGGCCCTGGTCTTTGCTTCGCAAAGTCCTTATACGGGCCGCCAAAACGTCGTAAACAGCTGGAACGTTATGTGCAATACCATCCTAGAATTTCTTGAATGAATAATATTTATTAAATTTCTTTTGGTTTAATACCCCGCAGCTTGCTGCGGAATACTGGGGGTGTGGGGGATTTGTTCCCCCACATACGCAAAGATTTCAAGGAGAAATCTTCAATACCCCGGAGCTTGCTCCGGGGATTCTTTATTTGAAAATTTTCTTAAAATCAATTGACAGAAAAATATAAATCATGTAAAATAAACATATATCAAAGAAAAGGTGGCTGTAAACAATATGAAAATTAAAGAAAAAAGAATTATTTTAAACATTATCTTGAAAATAATTTTGATTTTAACAATAATTACGTTAGACTATTTTGTAGTGAACAATAATAGGATTATAAATCATTCCGAAACTTCCTCGGTTGCAATTATTGGTGGAGCTGATGGCCCAACAACAATCTATATTTCGTCAAAAAATGTACTGGTAAATATTTTAATATATTTATTATCATTGTTATTTATAATTGATATAATAACATTATTGATATATGATATTATTAGTTTAATAAAAGATAAAAAATATAGTATAAAATATAAATGTAAAATTATTTTCTCAATAGATTTTTTTATCATTCTATCAGTAGTGATAAAAATTATTTTCACTTTATTGGGATAAATAGTTTCAATAGAATTAAAAACTATTTTAATGCCAATATTTTTTTATCAAATTGTATTTTATAAAAAATAAATCAAAAAAAATTATCTGGTAAATAATAATTTAAAATAATTATGGGGTACGGATGGTACTGCACATAACAGGACTGTTTACGCTTCGCCGCCAGTAGGCGGCTCGGACTACGGTTTTGCTAGGTCAATCGCTTCGCTCATTCCCACGCCTCACTCCACCCACATTTTGTCGGCCCTGGTCTTTGCTGCGCAAAGCCCTTATTCGGGCCGCCAAAACGTCGTAAACAGCCGGAACGTTCTACGCCATACTGCCCATAAAATTTTTTGAAAAATAATAGTTTAAAAAATAGTGTAAATAATATGGTTAAAAATATATAGGAAAATATTTATAAAATTAATCTATAAAAATCCTGCGCCTATGGCGCAAAAAT
>JAISCO010000237.1 GCA_031265535.1 Spirochaetaceae bacterium
AGAAGTATTTCACGCGCGGCAATCACTTCACGCTCCATCGTGTCCGACAGCGACACCCGCACCGTATCGCCTATGCCGTCCGACAGCAGCGAGTAAAGCGCCGCCGTGTTTCGCACCACGCCGGCAATGAGCGGACCGGCTTCCGTAACGCCTATATGCAGCGGGACATCGTGCCTTGCCGCAAAGACCCGCGCCGCCGCTATTGTCTTGCTTACCGATGAAATTTTCATCGAAACAAGCGCATTGCTAAAACCGGCCTCGTCAAACAGGGCAAGTTCCCGCTCGGCGGCGCGGACAATCGCCTCTTCATGGTTAAGCCTTCCCGCCGCAAGCTCGTCCCGCAAGTCATGCGGCAGGCTTCCCCCGTTCACCCCTATACGGATAGCCGCGCCCCTATCACGCGCCTTGGCAATCACTTTCAGAGACCTGTCCTTTCCCCCGATGTTTCCCGGATTTATCCGTATCTTGGCCACCGGAAAGTCAAGAACCCGCAGCGCCGTTTTATAATCAAAATGTATGTCGGCAACGAGCGGCATGGAACACATTGTGGATAAACGCCCCAATGTTTCGGCGTCTTCAATGCCGGGGACGGCAAAACGCAAAATGCCGCAGCCCAGCGCGGAAAGAGCTTCAATACGCCGTAAAGTCTCTGCGCCGCGCTTTCCCGAAAGACACTCCGGCGTCAAAGCTTCCTTCCACATCGTCTGTATCAGCACGGGAGCGCCGCCGCCAATCAAAACCTCTTTCACGCCGCCTGAGCCGCCTATCATAACTTGTCTGGTTTTTGTACGTGTGTCCGCGCGGCGCAAAGTTTCCATAAGCTAAGCCGTCTTCCGCTAACTTTTTAACACGCTGTTCAAAATATCTAAACCTTCGTCAATCTGGTCGTTGCTGATTATGTAAGGCGGCAGGAAACGAAGCGTCCGCGGGCCGCCGGCAGTAAGCGCCAGCAGTCCGTTGTCAAGAAGTTTTTCAAGAACAGGCCATGCGTCCACGTTCAAATCCGCGGCGAGTATCAGACCCCTGCCGCGGACCGCCGTAATTTTAGGTTTCAGCGCCTCAAGTTTTTGTTTAAAATAAGCGCCTTTTTCAGCGATTCCGCTTAAAAAGGCGGCGTTGTCCACCACATCAAGCACCGCCGTGCCGCAGGCCGCCGCAAGCGGGTTTGCGCCAAATGTGCTGCCGTGGTCGCCCACTCCAAGCACATCACACGTCTTCTCTCCGGCAAGCGCCGCGCCGACAGGCAGTCCGCCGGCAAGTCCTTTGGCCAGCGTTACCACATCGGCTTTAACGCCGTAATGTTCAAACGCAAAAAAATTTCCTGTGCGTCCAAGCCCGCATTGGATCTCGTCAAACATGAGCAGAATATCTTTTTTAGCGCAAATTTCCGCCGCCGCCGCGATAAATTCCGCGCTCTGGGGAATAACGCCGCTTTCACCCTGAACCGCCTCCATAAACAAAGCGCAGACCGAACTGTCAAGCGTGGTTTTCAGCTCTTCAATGTTACCGCCTTCAATAAAACGAAAGCCTGCCGTGAATGGTCCAAAATCTTTATGAAGACGATCCTGCCCGGTCGCCGACAGTGTTGTAATGGTCCTGCCGTGAAAACTCCCTTTAAGCGTAACAATCGTATGTCTGCCTTCGCCGTATTTTACAAGCGAGTATTTACGGGCAATTTTGCAGGCGCACTCATTGGCTTCCGCGCCGGAATTGCAAAGAAAAACCTTTTTCATCCTGGCCGCCGCGGTCAGTTTTCGCGCAAACGCCTCCGCCGTATCACACTGATAATAGTTTGAAACGTGAAAAAGTTTTTTTGCCTGCGCGTCAAGCGCCGCAAGCAGCGCGGGATGCCGGTGGCCCAAGCAGTTTACCGCTATGCCGGAACTGAAATCCAAATAGCGTTTTCCATTTACATCAAAAAGATAACAGCCGCCGCCCGATGCGAATGTTACCGGCAAACGGTGGTACGTGTTCATAAAAACATCACTCATATATGCTCCTTAATTTCTTATATTACGGCGTCATTGTCCGGTTGTGGGGGGGGGGGGGGCTTGCTCTTTAGCGGCTTTATCAGTATTTTCCGGCAAAGATTTTTTCTTTTTAAATGAAAATGCGGAGTCAAAGTATTTATCCATATTAACATTCACCAGAAAGCGTTTTAACAGTACGCGGTATAATGTAAAAGATAAAAATATTGATATAAGAAAAATTACCGGCAGGCAGAATACGATATAATTGTCGCTGATAAACGGTTTTATAAATACAAAAAACATCAAAAACATAAGAATAAATATCAATACTGTCAGGATGATATTAAAACCGGTCGCCGCTATAATAAAAATAATGGTGTTTCCGCGTTTTGTCATACTTTTCCGCCTTTTTTGTCATTTTCAGGTGTAAGAAACAGAGAAATCAGCCATATCAAAACGCAGACTACAACGGAAGAATCCGCGATGTTAAATGTCGGCCAGCGTTCAAAGCCCAGTATTCCAAAGAATTTAACGCTGATAAAATCCACTACGCCGTCAGGACGAAAAATCCGGTCAAGCAGGTTTCCAATGCCGCCGCCTATGATTCCGGCAATGGCCCAGCGTTGTACGTTTGTAAAGTCGTTGGACTTCCAGTAAAAAAAACATAAAAAGCCTAAAACAAAAAGCGGCAGTATAATAAACAGCGCGGGACGCACAGCATCAGGCAGTCCGTTCCCCAAACTGAACGCTATGGCTCTGTTGCGTACGTGATATATGCGCAATAAATCATTGTTAAAAACATCTGCTATCATCGTTCCAATTTTCCAGTTGTTCGCTATATAAAATTTTGTTATTTGATCAAGTAAAATAATCAAAATTGTTAGTGAAAACGGCGCGGCTTTTTTCAAAAAAGTTGTGTTATTTGCGGGCATTTTTTCTCTCCTATAGGCCGGTAGGCACGTCAATAAATTCTGTATCTATGTTTAATTCGGCTTTGCAGCGTTCCATTAGTTTGCGCACGCCCCATACTTCGGTGGCATAGTGTCCGCCGGCAATCATGTTGAGTCCGCCTTCAAGCGCGGTATGGTATATTGAATGGGCGCTCTCGCCGGTAACGTACAGGTCGATGCCTTCTTCTATGGCTTGCTCCGCTTCCATGGCCGCGCCGCCGGAAATTACCGCGCATGTCCGGTTTTCTTCTTTGCCGAAAGGGTAGAGCGCGGTTGGCGGCGCGTCGTTAAAGCTGATACGCCGCGCCGCTTCGTCTATGGTGAGCGGTTCGCTAAGCCGCCCCTTGAAGCCTATTTTTACTCCGTGATATAAACCAAAGGCTTGTTTGTTTTCAATGCCAAGCAGCGCCGCCAAAACAGCGTTGTTCCCTACTTCTTCGTGCGCGTCCAGCGGCAAATGCGCGGCATATAGAGCTATGTTATTTTTAAGCAAATAGTTCAGCCGCTCTCTTAAAACGCCTTCAACTCTTGATGGAGCGCCCCAGAAAAGGCCGTGGTGAACAAAAATCATTCCCGCACCGCACCGTTCCGCCCGTTTGAATGTTTCCAGACAGGCGTCTACCGCGAACGCTATTTTTTTCACGCCTGAGCCGTCATTGCCGGCCTGTATGCCGTTCAGTGAAATGTCAAAGCTGCTAAAATTGTCCAATTTTAGCAGCTTACGAAAAAACTCATCAAGTTCTTGTATTTTCATGGGTATAAGCATACATCAGGGCTTAAAAAAATAGAAGGCACAAAATAGCGGCGATTGGGCTTGAACCAATGACCTAACGGATATGAGCCGTGTGCTCTGCCAACTGAGCTACGCCGCCATGCCTTTCTATCCTACGCCGCCCCTTCCCTCTTTGTCAACCCGCCAGCGGGTTTTCATGCGCTCCGCGCTAACATACCCAAAACGGCCTTCACTTCGTGCCTTCAGGTCCGCGAATAGCGCTTGCATACGCGCCCGCCAGCCATTTGCCATGGAGGCACATGCGCTCCGCGCTAGCGTACCGAAAGTCGCTCCGCCCCCGCCATCGCAAACTTGTTTGCGATGGCGGGAATACGCTAACGCGGAACGTATGTAAACCCACTGCTGGCTGGCAATGTGCGCTCTTGCTTTTCAGCATGGAGTGGTAATACAATCTAAATCATGGATGAAGAATTTATCTTCAAGCCCGCCGCTTTTAAACATGGTATTTTGGAAGCGGACATTCGTAAAGCCTTTGAACAACGTATATTTGATCATGCCATGCCCGGCGAGGAGTACAAAAATCTCCTTATCGGACTTGATCGTAGTGGCAATCCGCTCGAAATTCTGTACAATGTGTATATGACCGACCATGAAGCCGAATATTGGGATGACTATTATACCAAAAACACTATTATGCCGGATTTAAATAAACCGGGTCATTTTGCGCTTAAATACGGTATGCCGGTAAAACTTGACACTGAAACCGGCCGTGCGGGCGCCGCTCATACCAAAACCGCCCAAACTCCGCATACAGCGATTAACAGTTAAGGTAAGAAGAGGTAAGAAGTAAGAGGTAAGAGGTAAAAAGGAAGAGTGTCGCGTCCTGGTTTAAAGTTGTCATATGAGGAGAGGAAAAATGAAAGATGTGGTAAGCAGCGAGGCATTTAAGCTGAGGTTGGCGGGTGCTGTCAGCCGCGTATGCTAACCGCTTTTATCAGATCCGACGGCACGGAACAAAGCCCGCTATCGGTATGTTAGCGCGGAGCGCACGTAAACCCGCTGGCGGGGCATGTAGACCCACTGGTGGGCGGGCGCAGGCGGGCGATTTGACGGCGGACTTCTTCGGGGGCGGCGCCGCCCAAAAGACGGCGCGAATTTACGCAGGCGGACGGAGACAGAAGCGCGTATACATCTTCTTCAAACAGCGGGGAACGTTTTTTTAGCCCGGCAAGGCTGAGGCAGGAAATACTGTTTTGCCCCGCCGTGATACAGTCGCGGACAAGGAGGGCGGCAGCTTCGTGGGCGCTCCTGAAAGGAAGCCCTTTGCGGACAAGGTACTCAGCCGCGTCGGTGGCTTCAAGGAACCCGCCGGCTGCGGCCTCCGCCATGCGCTCCGTGTTGAAACGCGCGTCCGCCATCATCCCGCGAAACATGCGAAGGCACATTTCAACGGTGTCAAGACTGTCAAAAAGCGCCTCCTTATCTTCCTGCAAATCCTTGTTGTACGCATAGGGCAGTCCTTTAAGCAGCGTAAAAAGCGTTACCAAATTTCCGGTTGTACGCCCAGCTTTTCCGCGTATCAATTCCGCAAAATCAGGATTTTTCTTTTGGTGCATTATTGAGGAACCGGTACTCCATGCCTCCGCCAAATCAATAAACTTGAATTCCTCGCTTGACCAAAGCGCTACATCCTCACAGAAGCGGGAAAGATGCGTTTGAACAATCGCGCAGTCTGACGCAAGTTCCAGCGCAAAGTCCCTGTCGGCGACACTGTCCATCGCGTTCAAGGTCGGCCCCGAAAAGCCGAGCGCGGCGGCAGTTGCTTCACGGTCAAGCGGCAGGCTTGAGCCTGCCAGAGCGCCGGCCCCCAGCGGACATTCATCAAAGCGGGTAAGCGCGTCTGTAAAACGCTGTTGGTCGCGGCGCAAGGCGCACGCCCACGCGCAAAGATAGAAGCCAAGCGTTACGCACTGCGCCCGTTGAAGGTGGGTGTATCCGGGCATGATACTTTCCGTATGCCGTCCGGCTATGTCGAGCAGCGTGTTCACAACGGCGTCAATACCGCTCTGAATCTCCGGTATACGCCGCTTTAGGTACAGCCTTATGTCGAGCGCCGCCTGGTCGTTCCGGCTTCTGCCGGCGTGAACCGATCTCCCCGCGTCTCCCAAGCGCGCCGTCAGAATCCCCTCGATAAATGAATGGATGTCCTCTGCCGAATCGTCTATAACGAGTTTGCCTGACTTGATTTCCAACGCGATATTCGAAAGTTCCGCATCCAGCGCCGCCGCCGTCTCCGCGCTAAGAATACCCTGTTTTCCCAGCATGGCCGCATGGGCGCGGCTGCCCTCTATATCCTCAAAAACAAGCCGTTTATCTACATTGATTGACGCTTGAAACGCAAAGGCTTCCGCGTCCGGTCTATCCGCGAGACGCCCCGCCCAAAGTACGGCGGGTTTAGTATTCATCACCGTTGTCCGCCGTGCCGCCGGCTGTAACGGCCTCGACAGGTTCCGGCATACCGTAAATGTCCGGACGCAAAACGGCTTTTATTTCGGGAGTGGACAGCGAGAACAGTTCGATGCCGCCGCTGTTGTCTATCATGCTGCAACAACCGTCGAACAGGACGCCGTCCGCTATGCGTAATCGTCCGGCGCGTATATTGCCGTGAACTTCACTGCCCGATGTCAAATCAACCTTATCTTCGGCTTTTATATCCGCGGTTACCAAACCATGCACCGTGATAGAACGGACATAGATATGATCGCAGGAAATCTGAGCCCCCTTGCCGACTATAAGATCCCCTTTTGCCTCTATCGTGCCGTTAAATTTGCCCATTATGCATATAACTCCGTCAAAATTCAGCACACCCTCAAACGAGGTTGTCTTTGACAAAGTTGCCGTAGGGATAATTTCTTTTTGATTACTGTTTAAAAACGAAACCATCTATAATTTTACCAATTTCACCATATCTATAATTTCACCGTATTTATAGGTTTTTCCAAAATAGTCATACCAATCTCTTTTGATTTTAAGCTTCTCCATTCCGTCCCGGTCTGTTCTATATTCTTTTTTATATTGTAAAACAATTTTTTTACCGCAAAGGCTCTTTCTTCAAAACGCGCCGGAAAAGACGCGCCGTCTTTTTCAAACTTATCCGACACTTCCCTGATAAGCTCTTCGGTTTCATTTTGAAGGCTTGCAATGTTCTGTTTTAAGTCGGCGTTTAAGTTTTCCGCAAGTATGAGGCGTTTTTCCCGCGCTCCAAGCTGTGAAATAAGCACATTATTCCGCAGGGCGGAGCGTATCCGCGCAAGTACAACTAAAAAATTGAACGGCTTAACGATATAATCGTAAGCTCCAAGCTCAAACGCCTCAACTATTTCTTTTACATCATCAATTTCAGACAGCAAAAGGACAGGTATATTCATTGTTTTTGGGTCGGTTTTTACCGCTCTAAGGATTTCCCAACCGCTCACCTTAGGCAGCACGACGTCAATTATAAGCATATCCGGAGGCTCATCTCCGCTTATTTTCTCCAAAACAAGCTGTCCGTCCGCCGCCTTTTCCACAGCAAAGCCTAGTTTAGATAGCATCAGATCGAAAAAATCAAGGTTTAAGGCATCATGATCCGATATCAGAATCTTTTTCCGGTTTATCATTAAAACCCCACAACGCCATAATTTAATTGAAAGCTCAGGCGCCGCCTAATTATAAACCAGACAGACATCTTAATGCAATGCCCGCCGGCGGGTTTACATGCCAGACTGTGTCAAAAGTCCAGACAAACCATCGGCGATAGAGTATACTCAAGAGAGAGGAGAAGACGGGCATGGAATTCATAAACGGGGAAAGCCGGCGGCAGATAATACTGATGCCGG
>JAISCO010000289.1 GCA_031265535.1 Spirochaetaceae bacterium
GTTTTCGAGGTAATGCGAAAGAAAAATGGCGGAGCAAAGATCGCCTGTGCCGGAAACTACCCCGTTAAAATGAATTTCCGGTGTGCTTACACGCCATTGCCCGCCGGCATCCGATACTATCATGTCGAGCGTTTCAGGCGCGGCATCCTGCGCTGTTTTTTCGCGGTAACTTGTAACAAGAATCACACGCGGCCCCTTTTTGTGCAGCATACTGAACGCTTCTCGCAAGTTTTTTACATTTTTTGTGTCCAAGCCGGTCAACAATTCCAACTCAAACTGATTTGGCGTTATTATGTCGGCGCGTCTGATAAGAGTATCGCTAAAAATACTGGGAATATCCGGATTCACATACACTCCCCGCCCGACATCTCCCATGACAGGATCGCAGCAGTACAGCGCCCGTGGATTTGCTATTCTTGCCATTCTGACGGCGTTACCGACGGCGTGCCCTATCTGTACGCTGCCCAAATATCCGGATAAAACCGCTTGGCAGCGCGGCAGGACGTTTCGTTCCTCCAAGCCCTGCACCAAGCTGTCCACAAGGCTTGCTTCGAGCATTTGTCCGCGCCACACTCCATAACCGGTATGATTTGAAAATTCAACTGTATTGATGGGCCAAACTTCGTGCCCCATGCGCTGTAACGGGAAAACGGCGGCGGAATTGCCAACCGCGCCAAAAACTACGTGTGATTGTATTGAAAGAATCGCCATGATATAATAATCCTGATTTTAGTCTATCAATTATGCGCCCACTATACAATAAGAAACCCGCCATATACGGCATATCCATAAATTCTTTTGTTTTCGATGAAACACGTATCGATAAAATGCCGCCGGAGCGCGCAAAAAAAATTCACTCTTACCGCTTCCTGGATGACCGCAGACGGTCTTTCGCGGCTGAATTACTATTGGAAACAGCGCTGGGAAAAGATGCCGCTTTTAGCGTATCTCAGGATGATATGGGGAAACCGTACATCAAGGGCGGCCCCCATTTCAACATCTCGCACTCCGGGAATTGGACTATTCTTGCCGTTTGCGGCGAACCGCTTGGCCTTGATATTGAAGCCTGTTCCCGGTCCCGCGATACGGACGGTATAGCGCGGCGGGTCTTTCATCCGGCTGAACGCGCTGAAGCGCTGCGTGATGTAAAGATCTTTTATAAGATATGGACGGCTAAAGAGAGTTATATAAAGATGCTGGGTAAAGGTTTGGCGGGATTATCCCGTTTCCGCGTCATATTTGCAAACGGTGTGGGGCGCGTGGAAGGCGACCCGCATACCGTTATCCACACTTTTGATCACATTGATGGTTATGCGGCTGCCGTATGCTCTCCCGCCGGCATAGACTGGCCGCAGCGGATACTGATTTGTAAGAGGTAAGAGGTAAGAAGTAAGAAGTTCATTGCTAATTCTTTTTACCTTTTACCTGTTCTTTTTTACCTTTTCCTTCTGCTAGGTATCTGTTTTCAAAAGCTCCCTTGCCAGTTTGTTATAATAGCGCAGTCTTACTTTCAGCAGTTCGGTGATTTGTTCATATTCCTGTATACGGATATTGGAGACTATATTAATATACGAACTATTTGTCAAAATAATTCTGCCGCCAAACCTGGTAATAGTACGGATTTTCGGCATGTCTATAAAACGCAGGGGACTAAGAATAGCGGTATAATGAGCCGGTATATAGCCGGCGTTAAATTTGAAAACGGTAAGCTGCGACCACTTGAGCGCGCGAATCTTGTATTTTAATTCATCACGAAAAGCCTTGTTCAATTCGATTTTTTTGGACACGTCTTCGTAGGTCGGCGCGGTACGGCGGTCTATTGATAATTCCGGTGAATTGTAACGCCGCCTTTCTCCAAAATCTTCGACAAACATGGATTGCCGTAATTCAGAATATTGATCGGATATTGTGCCGTCGGTTAGAAAAAATACAGTCTCCGTATCATCAGTATCCCATAGGATAATGAAATGGCGTGAAGCCGCTAAGGTATATTGAAAAAGTTTTTTATCTTGCCGCGCGTATCTTTGGGTAAGCTGATCGGTAAACGCGGCGGAAAGTCCGTCAAAAGCGTTTTCTGGAATTGACAGGGTAGCCATAAACATTTTGGGAGAGCCGGTTCTTCCCGGCAGATAATCACGCTTCAGATAGGTCCACATTTCCACAGGATAGAGTTTCAGCGTACAGGTTTCTCCCCGCCAGTTTATACGAAAATCGCAGTCCCCCTCCAGAATGTTAAAATTGAGGATTGTATACTCCCACTCATTTTCTTTTTTACCGCCATTCCAGTAATAACCGCGGTACTGTTTGTCCAAAGACGAGCCGCGTTCACCCTGCGGATTGTTTTCTACGGATTCGGCGCTTGCTAAAATCGAATATTCACCTAAATACAGGGGAACCGGTTTGAAGCCCCAGGTATCGTCAAAAATCGCCTTTGTCCAGTAGCCTGTTTCACCGGATTCGTTCAAACCGGCTACACGGAGTTCCCGCGCGCTGTTGCCCCGGCCGTTTTGCAGTATCGTAATATGGCGGGTTAGCGCGGCCTTCCCGGTCAGCGGAATACGGGGCTGGAGCCTCCAGTCTTCCGCCGGAAGCCCCCACTCGTTAAGGTTTGAAAAATAATCCGTACCCGGTAAATCTGATTTATAGGGAATATATGTGTATTTGAACCACAAGGGGTCGCAGCCTACGGTATCAAAGTCCGCAAGGCGGGTATACATTTCTCCCGCTTTGTTTATGACGAACATGGTTGACGCGCTTGCCGACAGGGATACTGCCTTAAACGCGCCCCGTTCCGGGCCGATGTAGTTTCGGGAAAAATCGCTGGGGAGTCCTGTATCGGCGTAGCAGATTTCCTGACCGTCTTCCAGGAGCACATAAGTTGTGGCGATTTCCATAGTGCCGTTGTGGTGCTGATTGCCAAAAGGGTCTTCGTAATACAAGACATGGGCATTTCGTTTTCCCAAAGACCAGGACAGGTTTCCCGCGACGCGCCGGTACAGGAAAAGCTGTTCCCCCGCAGGCCAGCCCTGCCGGTCAAACCAAACGCCGCTCTTGCGGCCCAGCACTTTGTCAAAACAGTAGCGGTAAAAGCCGCCTTCATCGGAAAGGGCAACTAATTCATCGGCATCGGCGGAGATTTCAGCGATTCGTTCCGGCGTGTTAAATCCGAATTTCCGGGGATTATGGGGGAGCCCGGTTTTGACAAAAAGCGTCCATTCAGCCGGTTCCTGTCCGCCGTCTATGCTTTTATACCATATCAATCCGTCATTCAGAATGTAATAATGATAGGCGTTAAAGGTTTGAGTACGGGTCTTGATATATACCGCATCGGGAAAAACGCCGTTTATATTTTCACCATCGCAGGGCGTACCCGCGGATTGCGGTCCGGCCCTGCCGGAATAGATGTCCTTGCCGAGGTATATTGCCTTCGATATGGCGCACGAAGACAATAAACATGAAGCCAATAAAAACACCGCAATTCTTGTTTGACGGGCCATGTTAGTTTTCCTCACTTCTTCCTGAAAAACACCTTAAACCCCAATCTAAACTGAAAACCGGCGTTTGTATACGTTTTAATTTCCCGATAATTGTAGGCGTCAACAACGATGAATTTATAACCGGCGGATATATCCATCATAAAATACTTTGAGATGATAAATTTCCACCCCGTTCCCGGAGTAAGTGATATGAGTACGTCTTCCGCGTTGGCCGGGACTTCTCCTTTGCCAAAATAATTCATGAAATCACAGCCGCTGCCCAGGACTACATATAATTTATCCAAACCGCTCCCAAAGGGATAATAGTTGACGGACAGCGCTATACCGACCGATGTACAATACAC
Source organism: Spirochaetaceae bacterium (assembly GCA_031265535.1). Lineage (GTDB taxonomy): Bacteria > Spirochaetota > Spirochaetia > Treponematales > Breznakiellaceae > JAIRMY01. The sequence continues at coordinate 3,842 of JAISCO010000289.1, forward strand.
ATCTTCAATACCGGTTAAAAAGGTCATGTGCCCGATACTTCC
>JAISCO010000292.1 GCA_031265535.1 Spirochaetaceae bacterium
CTGGTGCCGGAAATCTGGATCGCCTTTTCGGAAGCTACGGGAATCAGCGAGCTCAGGCGGACTACCAGGGACGAACCGGATTACGACAAACTGATGAAGTTCCGCCTGGATTTGCTGGACAAGCACGGGCTCAAGCTGCCGGATATTCAGAAGGTCATCGGCGGCATGGACGTTCTGCCGGGGGCGGCGGAATTTACCAGGGCCCTGCGGGAGCGGACCCAGCTGGTGATCCTCTCCGACACCTTCGAGGAGTTTGCCCGGCCCCTGATGGAAAAACTTGGCTGGCCCACCCTGTTCTGCAACAGCCTGATCACCGGTTTTGACGGCGCTATCACCGGTTACCGGCTCCGGCAAAAGAACGGCAAGCGGGAAGCGGTCCGGGCCTTTAAGTCGATCCGGGCGGAAGTATTTGCCGCCGGGGATTCATTTAACGACCTGCAAATGATCCGGGAAGCCGACGGGGGCTGCCTTTTCCGGGCGCCGCAAAAAATCCGGGACGATTACCCCGACATCCCCTGTGTGGATACCTACGAATCAATGCTCCTGAAAATCGACGCCTTCCTCGCCGCGAATGACGAGTAGAGAAGATGCCGAAATCATAATCCCCTTTATAAGGAATTCGCGGACCTCTGGTCCGAGTCCATAATGTGTTTACATTATAGACAGGCACTATTTGTATCCACGAATTTTTTCTTTTATTTGTTCTTCAAGAGTTTGGCCGCCTTTTTTGAGAGTGGCAAGCAGGAACAAGACTTTACCTTTTGAGATTTTGGTACATATCTCGCCGATGTTGACTTTTTCCCTGGTGTCCGGGGTTTCGGCAAGATGAGCGCCTTTATACTCGACTACCAGCATACGGTTATCGTTGAGCATGGCTACAAAGTCAGGATAGAAAAAATCTGATGACGTGGGCAGTTTGAAAGAGGCGGGGTGCCGTGCAACATTGCGGAGCCAAAACTTTACCTGCGGTTCAGCATCTATGGCCTTGGCGCATTGAAATTCTTCCCCAGTTTCGCCGCCGTCTATGAGGGGAATTTTATTGCTGCCCAGAAAGTGTTTGGTGAATTTATAGCTGCCCTGGTAGTATAATTCTCCATCATACACTTTTTCTGTAAATAAAAAACCTATTTTGAAGTCAAGGGTTTTATGGGTCTCACTCTGAAACAGTTCAAAGGCCTTGTTTTTCACCTGCTGCCGGGCAGCGATAATCTTTGCCAATAATTTGTTCAATAAGGCATATTTGGCAATCATCAGATTGGCAAGGGTGATCTTTCTGGTTTCTGTAAGATATTCGATATTCCGGCGGAGCCATTCCACCATTTGGAGCTGCGATATATCAGGCTGCTGTAGTTTGCGGTCAAGCCAGTACACAAGGTTGGCAGGTGTCCATACGTCCGTGTCGGCAAGATGTGGTAGAAATGGCTCATTCCCGGCATAACTGTATTTGAGGCGGCTGCCATCTATGTCGATATAAAACCCTTTTCCGGTTTCACCGATACTAAATTCGGTTTCGGAAAGTTCAGATGCGGCATAATCGATTATGTTCCAATCAAAATTTTCATATATGATTTCTGGTGTTGCAAACAACCATTCATTTTGGATTTTAAACATGAGGCGGGGAACGATAAATTTAATACCCTGTGAAGCGAGAGACGGCGCCGCTCCGGTTCTTTTATATATGTTATATTTCCACACTAAATCCGCTGCTTCGGCAGGATTGATTTTCTTGCTTACCTTCTCAATATCTTCATCAGTGGTTTCCTCTGTAAAACGCAGGGTATTACTATTGTCTATTTGAATTGTTGAAGGCATATCAGAGGGCTTGAGTTTCGTTTCCGGCTTGAACTGGTCAATGGGAGTATTCCAGTTCTGGTTAAGGCCGGGGATTCTTGACTGTTCCTGTTGAATTGTCGCCCGCGCCTCCCCGCTGTCAAAGCCTTTGTTGATTAGTTTTTCCGTAAGGGCAGCGGCAGCTTCTCCAAAATACGGAGAAACCACATAAGCATAAGCCTTATTGAGCATGGGGGATTTTCTGGTTTTGGCATAAGGCATACGCATTATCCGGCCCAAAAGCTGCTCTACCGATGTATCGCTTTTTACATTGGCAAGAGAACAAAGGATATACGCAAAGCTGCAATCCCACCCTTCTTTGAGGGCTTCAACGGTGATGATATAGCGGGTTGGTTCATTGGGGTTGAATATATCAATACCGTCCAGTTCTTTTTGATCCCCGGTGGCTATTCTTATGTGGCTTTCCGGCAAACCCGCCGTATCCACAAGATAACTTTTCAGCGCCCCTACGGTAACTTCCTTATCCTTGCTTTGAGCCTGAAATAAAACAAGAGGGCGGATATAGTTATTTTCTTTCGCGGCTTCTTTTTCCAGTTCAGCCCGGCGGGTTATGGCCTCGTCTACAGCCGGTTCCCAGCCTGAATGTTCAACCAGGACAATCGGCAGTTTTATCATTTCTTCTTCTTTTAGTTCCGTGGCGTACACGTTGTAAAGGGTATTGTTTTTCTCCCTTGGCGTGGCGGTGAATTCGATTACCGCCGATGGGTTAAGGCGCCGTAATGTTTCCTGGGATAAATCGGTAACTACCTTGTGGGCTTCGTCCACAATCATCAAGGGGCAATGGTAATATAACAAGTTGGCGAATGAATACTTGGGGCGGTCTTTTTCTTCCCGCAATCCGTCTTGCGGATTGCACTGTTCCATACCGGCAAAGCGGGACGAGGGCATTTTTACAAAATGGTCTTCAAGATTTTCATTGTCCCGGTACACGTTGTATTTGTTAGTATCTTCCTTCACAAATGACTGAATGGTGGAAACGATGATACAGGTATTGCCGGTAATGTCATCGGGTCTGATGTTAAACTTTTCATCAAGGTCAAAGACCTGAACTTTCCCGGCAAACTGGTCATCAAGGGTTTGCCGGTAGGGATGGCGGGGATTTTTCAGAGCCTCTACCGTCTGCCGCCGTATCGTGTCCGATGGCACAAACCACAGGACAAGGGGATATTCTTTCTCACACCATGTTTCACCGGCTATCTTGACCGCGTAGGCGGCAATGATGGTCTTTCCGCCTCCGGTAGGGACTTTAAGGCACACGCGGGGGGCATGGGGTATTTTGTCCCAGGCGATGTATTTGTTTTTGAGATTTGTAAGCCGGGTAGCGATTTCCGGATCCGAGGCAATGTTCTTGAAGGCTTCCTCATGCCCCATGATACGGCAGCGCTCAAAAAAACGTCTGAGGACATGCAGTGTATCGTGCTGGTAATTTTTGAGTTCCATGTTACCACACCTTTATATCATAGGGCGTTTGTTTGAAGATGATATTGTTGAATTCGAGGCCGACATGGGTTAGCCGGGTCGCCTCGCCGTAAATCACTATTTGATTGTATTCAATCTCCGCGCCCATCTTTTTTTCGATGACCTCAATGTCATGCCGTATGTGGTTTAGAGTGGTATGTGTAAGAATGTTGCCGCCGCTTACACGCTTGTCGCCTAATATACCGTTGTACAGGAGGGCATAGGCCGTACCTTCATGGATTCCCAAAAAAGCAGAATTCTTTTTGTGTTTCTTCATGGGGGTTTTGGTCTCGGTGAAGTAGATATGGGCGGCTAGGTTTTCAAAGGATATGTCCGGCTTTATGCGCCGTTCGTTATCAAATACGGTATCACCCAGTGTGAAGAAGCGAAAACCGCCGCCGCCTTTCCAACCCACGGCTTCGGATATGCCGCCCTGCTCGCCATCTATTACTTTCCTGAGCCGGGCAGCGCAATGGGTCTTTGCCTGTTCGCCTATTTCAACGCCAATGTATTTCCTGTCCATCTTGTGAGCAACGGCGGCAGTAGTACCGGATCCAAGGAAGCTGTCGAGAACATAGTCGCCGGGGTTGGTGGAGATGTGGATAATACGGTGAATGAGGCGTTCCGGTTTGGGGGTTCCGAAAACGTCATTTTCAAAAAGTGCTATAATCTCTTTCTTCGCTTCTTGTGTATGTCCAACGTCTTCATAAGACCAAAGTGTTTGCGGGACAATTCCATCTTTAACCTCTGAAAGATATATTTTTGGTGCTGGTACGTTGTTACCATCTTTACCCCACCAAATTCTCCCATCTTTATCAAGTTCCCAAAACGTTTCCGTTGATACTCTCCAATATGAACCAGCGGGCGGTCCTTCAATTACTCTGCCAGAGGGACAGGTAATTGAATATGTACCCTTGCTATAGAAATTTCTTGCGGCTAAATTGTTTGGACGCCATAAACCTCTAGGATCATTGTCAGGATTTTTGTAAACTTTATTTTGTTTTTGAGTTCTTGGCATTAAATTTGGCAACCAAATATCAGGATTTCGGGTATATACTAAAATATAATCATGGTCTTCTGAAAAATGTCTTGCTGATGATTTTGGGGCATAATTTTTTCGCCAAATTATTGTTGCTATAAAATTATTCCGATCAAATATTTCATCGCAGATTAATTTCAAGTAGTGACATTCTCTATCGTCTATGCTAATCCAAATAGATCCATCTTTCCGCAAAAATTGTTTTAACAATTTCAACCGAGGGTACATTATGGAAAGCCATATCGTATGCTCCATATTGTCATCGTAATGATCAAAGGCAGAACCTGTATTATACGGCGGGTCTATATAGATACACTTTACCTGCCCGGCATAGAAGGGCAGTAAGGCCTTAAGGGCTTCAAGGTTGTCGCCCTGAACTATGATGTTTCCGGTGTCAGAGCCGCCATAGCTGTATTTTTCTTCCTCGACTAACAGGCGGTATTCGGCGTTGGAGGCGGCTTTGAGGTCTTGTTCCCGTGTGAGCCAGTGGAGGGTGGGCATAAAGATATGATACAGGAAACCAAAGTTTTCTTCAAGGTATACATACCCAGATGATGCAAAAAACAAAAAAAATCCTACATTTTTGTAGGATTAAAGAACAACATTGGTTAAAAATTATACCGGCATCATCTCAAATATTAGAATTAAAATCAAAAAAATCATACCCAAATTTTTTCTATAAACGGCCATAAATCATCCCATGCGGATTTTAAGTCTTCAGGTATTGGTGTGACATCCTTGTTATGAACATAAGCATGAAAAGTTTTAATAGAACTATTTTGGGTCGGGCTGCTGCTCATCTGTCTTGCCGTCCGTAATTCGTTCTTCGTCATTATAGACTTGCTTTCCATGTCGGAAGCTATAGCTTCAATTTTTTGGCCAAGTTTACTGTCAGAAGTAACAGCCTTTAAGAAATGTGTCGATATGTAACAATCGCAGCTTAGCTCAATAAATACTCTGAATAATACAGCCGCCGCATTAGAATAATAATTGATATCAAGGTTTTTTAATTCATTAAACATCTTTTGTATTCTTGCATTGGTTATTGTTAGATGATGCACAGAAGGAACCAATGTATTTCTGTTTACAGGATAGCTTTTTCCCGGCTTTCTTGGCTTTTGACCGTTTTGCGGCACATTTATTCCACCGGATGAATTTACGTCTGTTACACCCGGATTACCTCCAGCGCTAGTGACAGGGTGATTTTTTGCTTTATCAACCCGATCTTTTAAATTCGTAATATATTGTAGCCTGTCAGCTTTATAATAAATGTTACCAACGCTTATGGCAGTAAATATCAAATCGTACAGTAGACCTAATAAATAGTCATTGACATTTTTCAAGGAAAAAATACCATTTTTATAGAGTATACCAACAAGGTTTCTAATGTCAGGATCTGAAATCAACCTGACAAGGTTGGTCTTTTTTATTTTATAAAGGCTATTTTTGTAATCAATTGGAATCCCTTCTATTGCTTTCAAATAGTCTAAAAA
>JAISCO010000296.1 GCA_031265535.1 Spirochaetaceae bacterium
AGGCTCGCCAGATACAGTACCGGCAGTATCCGCAAAAGGGCCTTGCATTCATAACGAAATAGTTTTGCTAACATTTGAACTCCTCCCTGAAAAGGCTGTCGATGGACATGGCTTTTTCCGCCCGAATGTCGTCCGCGTGTCCCCGCGTGATAATTTTGCCTTCTTTCAAAAATATCACGTCGTCCAGTATCTGTTCCACGTCCTGAATCAGATGGGTGGAAATTAGCACGGAGGCGTCCTCGCTGTAGTTGTTGATGATGGTGTTGATGATATAATCCCGCGCCGCCGGGTCTACGCCGCCGATAGGTTCGTCCAGCAGATAGAGCCGGGCCTTGCGCGCCATCACGAGAATCAACTGCACCTTTTCACGATTGCCCTTGGACAGGGTTTTGAACCGGCTGCGCGGGCTCAAACCGAGATCGGCGAGCATCGTCTGTGCGGCGTCCCTGCGAAAATCGGCGTAGAAATCGGCAAACAGCGTTACCAGCTCCGACACCCGCATCCAGCCGTCCAGTATAAACCGGTCCGCCAGATAGGAGACCATCGCCTTGCTTTCCGCGCCGACCGCTTTGCCCCCGATCCGTATTTCCCCGCCGGAAGGCCGCAGCAGTCCGTTAGCCAGCTTGATGAGCGTCGTTTTGCCGCTTCCGTTAGGCCCCAAAAGACCGGTTATCCTGCCGCATTCCAGCGTCAGCGTGATGTCGTCCAGCGCCGTCTTCTTGCCGTAACGTTTGGACACATTCACACATTCCATAATCGTCTCACCCATTGCTCCTCCTACTTCGTAGGTAAACCCGCAGTCTATATCATGGGATACCAACTTTTTACTTTTTCTCTTTTCCTTCTTCCTTGCCTTGTTGAGCCCGGGAGTTTGGCTCCATGCGCGGGAAATTTGCTGTCTCCACTATGACGGCGGCGGCCATATATCATTTTTCATTTTCTATGCGTGTTGTTTACCTGTAAATTCTTCAACAACAATTTTATATACCGCTGTTTTCTTTAACATATTTTCGTCAAAATTATAGGCGGCGTCTTTCCCGGTTTGGTGTTTCATTATCTTATTTAAGCCGTTTATCTTTTCGGCTTCCAAGTTCAGCATAACGATTTTTCCAAAACCAATAATACTTTTGAATGAGTAACTATAAGAGCAGGGGGCGCCGCCTTCGATCAATTTGCTATCACAATCAATTTCAAAACAGGCGTTATTATTTTCTTTTATAATGTCCATTTTTTTTCCTTCCGCCGAACCATGGAAGTATAAAGTTAAAACACTTTCTTCAAAAGAGTATCCGTAATTTAACGGCACAATATACGGCAGATTATTTTGCGACAACGCGATTCTGCAAACTTTGTTTTTTTCTATGATTTCCAGTTTCTCTTCAACCGGTATTATTTCCCTATCTTTTCTCCGCATAGCTCCTCTCTATTTTGCAACATATATTAAGGGATGCTTCGCCACGCTTTCCCCTCATTCAAGTAAAAGATAAAAGGTAAAAAGTCCATTGCTCATGCCAATGTTCCTTTTTACTTCTTCCTTCTTCCTTTTTACTTCCCTTTCTCTTTTCCTTGTTTACTGCTAATTGCTAACTCGGCAGTTTTCAAGCTCTTTTAAGCGCCGGCTCTCCAGCGTAACACTCAAGTTTTTTTCCTGAGTTGGCAGAACAAGCCCCTTTGGGCCGTTTTTAGCGCGGCGAAGATACTTAACATGCGTATAAAAAAGCTCTCCCTTGCCCGCGCCGCGTCCCTTCGAATAGAACAGCGCAAGATTCGCCGCGTCAAGAAGTATTTGGAGCGGAACGGTCTTGCCTGAACGCTGCTTTATAAACACATAAGAGCCCGCAAAATCGCGCGCGTGAAGCCAGAGGTCGTTTCCTTTAACATGACGGCGGAGCAGTTCATCGTTTTCTTTTGCGTCGCGCCCTACAATTAACAGCCAATCGCCGCGTCTGAACGACAAGCCGGGACGCTTGCGCGTATCTTTTTTCGCGCCGCTTTGCCCGGCGCCCGCGCATCCAATGATAAGTTTTTGCAGGCGCAGCGGGTTAGTTTCGCTTAAAAGCCGCTCTAACTGTTCTTTTTCATGAATAATTTTAGATTCCGCCGTCACAATTTCGGCGCGCACATCGGCAAGCCCGCTTTTTGCCTTTCGGTAACGCTCGTAATACACGGCGGCATTTTCCACGCCGCTCTTTTTAGGATCGACTTTTATCCGTATCAGACCGCCGCCGGAAGGAAAATCTTCCGCCTCGATCCAGTCCGGCTCGGAACGCTCCACGTCGTCAAACAACGGCAGATTTGCCATGATGATGCCGCCGTACTCCTTAAGCCGCGCCGCGTCCGCATAGTCCGCCTCTTTTTCACGCAGACGGGCCAAAGCCGCCTCAAGACGGCTTATGCCACCCTCAAAGCGCCGTGTCGCCTCCGCCCGCAGAGTTTCAAGCGACAAGGCTTCGCCCTGTTCCGCGTACCAGCGGTCAATTTTTTCGTTAAAACTGCCTTCACCCTCCAGTTCGCGGACGGAATAGCGGCCGCCGCAAGGCGTGCCATCAAGCGCGGCGGCGGTTAATTCCGGTTTGTAGTACGCGCCGCCGATCTCGCCGCGTTTCGGCAGACGGCGCATCGCGTCTATGATTTTGCCGTCCATATCGCATAGCAGCACATTCGCGGCGTTGGACCAGAGGCGGAAGTATAGGTAGTATCGAAACTCGCCGCGCCGTATAGTCAAGCGCACAATACGGTCGCTGCCAATTTGCGATGCCTCTTCAATCCAGCCGTTGATGACGCGGGACTTCAGCAATTCGCCAAAGCGCAGCGGTTTATCATTTTTGGGAATATCGCGGAAAGTTTCATGCAGGCGGCACACACCGCTCCTTATCACGGCAAGCAGGTTATGTTCACCCTGTTTTCCGTAAACCCGCAGCGACAGCACGTCAAAGCCGCTCTGGTTTATCTTTTGAATCTGGCAGCCCGCCAAATTCAGCTCCGACAGGATAACATTTATTTCTTTCCAGTTGAGCGGCATATCTATTCTCTACATTTGACCCACAGAATTGTTTAACCACGAAGTCGAAGAAGTCGAAAAAGTTTTTTTGTCATTCAAAACTATTCGGCGTATACCCTCATTCAAGTAAAAAGTAAAAGATAAAAGGTAAAAAGTCCGGAGGTCATGCCTAATTGCTAATTATTCATTGTCCCTTTTTACCTCTTACTTCTTTACCTTTTCCTTCTAACTTTCCCTTTTCCTTCTTACCATAAATTTTCTAAAAGTAAAATTGCTGCTATTCTTCCGGGTATTCTTTCCCAAAGTAATAATGATACTGCAACTTTGCCTGCCTAAGTAGCATATCCGCGCCGTTCAGTACGCGGCAGTTTGCGGCGCCGGCGCGTTTTAACAGGGCTGTACGATCCGGTTTGTAGATAATGTCCATTACCACTTCTTTGCCCTTAAATTTATAGCCCCGCAGCGGGTCGCCGCTTATATCCGGTTCCATGCCTACAGATGTTGTTTGTATGATTATATATGAAAATTTCTTGATGAGTTTTAAGCCGTCCGCGTCCAGTCCGCCGTACTCAAATTTGTAAATATCGGCAAGCCGTTGGGCGCGGGCTTTGTTCCGGTTCAGAATCAGCGCCTTACCCTTAAGCCTGTAAATCTCGGAAGCAACGGCGCGCGCCGCGCCCCCCGCCCCTACTATTGTTATCCGCTTTCCTTTGAAATCCCTACACCCGATGAAATCCAGCAGCGAGCCGGAAAAGCCTTCCGCGTCTGTATTATACCCGCTCCAGCCGCCGTCCGTCCTGACAATAGTATTGCAGGCGCCTACGGAAGCAACTTGATCAGACTTAAAACTTAGATAAGGCAGCACATTTTCTTTATGCGGGACGGTAACGGCCGCGCCGCGCAAGCCTATCTCGTCCGCAAGCCTGAAAAACGGCGCCTCGGACTGTGAGGGAAACGGGACATACACGGCGTCTTTGTTCTCACGCTCAAAAATACTGTTAAAAAAGAG
>JAISCO010000299.1 GCA_031265535.1 Spirochaetaceae bacterium
GGCTGTGTCAAAACTCAAAAAATCGAAATGACACCGCTATATATAGCGTTATTAAACCGTATAATAAAGAAAATAACGCTATATATGGAAGCGACAATGACTTTTGACACAGGCTGGCAGCCATACCCGCTTCCCGCCGATGTTTATCCCCGTCTCGTCACAGTTCAGTACCGCCTCCGCCTGTAACTTCCCGGTCACCCAGCTTTCAAACCATTCCAGCTTATTATAGGCTTCCGCCTTGAAGTTACATACGCTTCCGGCGCTCAACGGTATATTGATCTGGTTGGCAAAATGCTCTTTTTACTCGTTCGCAGGGTATCATCTGGTGTACCGACATATACACCGCATGGCTTTTCACGCTCTGCCCATACTGGGCGCTTTGCACGACTCCCCTGGGAAACTCGGCTCTTACCTGTTGCCCCCGTTCGTTCTCCAGTATCTCCGCCTGATATTCGGTTACCACACGCTGTATTTCCAGTTCTATGACCTGCCGTTTCTCCCAGCCGGCCGCTTTCCATTCCCCTTGCGGCAGTTTACTACGGTCTATGGTGAGGGGAACTATCTTATCAGGGTTATCCACCGGCTTCAGGGTTGTCCCCGGATGTCCGGTCTGTCCGCCGGGTTTTCTTTTCCCTGTAGCCTTTGATGTTTTTTCCCGGTTCGGGTCTGCCGACGGCGGGATACTGCTGTTTGATGAGTTTTTTGGGAGCCATTTTTGGGCAAGTAGCAGGCAGAGGTTGATGAGCAGTTCGAAAGTTGCTTTCAGAGCCGGTGAGAGATTCGCCTCGTTTGCCAGTTGTTTCCGAGCGTTTTCTATGGTTTCTTGTATGTTTATGCGCTTTCCCATCCCGTGTTTTATCATATCACATAACAGTAACCCTGTCTATACGAAAACCGGCTGAATAGTTACGAATAATTTTATGAGGATTTTATGGAAAAAATGAAAAACAGCATACTTGTTTTTGCTATTGCCTTATTGATGATTAGTTGCGCAACAACATCGGTTCCATATTCATTTGTGGAAAATGGAAATGAAACGGCATCCATTGATTTTATTGGTGGAAATCCAGGGATAAAGTTGATTTATTTTGATAATAACGAACTTCCGGAACCGGATAAAAAGACGCATTGGAATCCGGTCTTATTTCCTGTTAGCAAACCGCTTAAAATAACGGTTCATGCATATTATCAGCAACAGGCAAGCAGTGGATCTACTGGTTTTCTGGGTGCATTGGTAACAATAGCCGCAACATCGGCGATTACGGCTTCAAGAGCGGTTGATAGGGATGTGCTATTTGATTGTCCCTCATTGGATGTTGGAAAAACTTATAAGCTTGTATTTCGTAAAGGGGCTGGAGCAACTGGAAAGAATTTACTTGTATTAACGGACAAATCAACAGGTAAAGTAATTTATGAACAAGAATTTGAAAGTAAATAAAGAAACCCGCCTGCGTCCATGCGGACGGCTAACGTAGAGAAATTAACGGCGTATAACAGGACTGTATATGCTTCGCGCCTTTGGCGATGCGGGATTACGCTCCGCCGCCATTCGGCGGCGGATCTCCACCCACATTTTGCGGCGGGCGAAACCTTGCGGTTTCACTCTTATCCGCCGCCCCAAACGTCACATACAGCCGGGGCGGTATATGCCATTTACACTAAAATTGGTTGAAAAATTATAAAAATTTATGGACAAACACTGAACACAATATCAAAATACTGATATTATTTAGCTATGAACCTCCCCGCCGCAGGCGGGACGAGGAATTGGAGCGGAAAGCCCGGTTTTTGGCGCCGCCGCGCCAAAAATGCGCCCAAATAGAAAATAAATCTTGTCACTCCTTACCTTTTACCTTTTCCTTTTTACATCCTCATTCCTCACTCCTCATTGTTAATTGTTAATTGTTTTTGTAGTGTTTTAATTTTTACGATGGCATCGGCAAAGCGAAAAGACGCGGTTAATTTGCAGATATCCGAAAGCTCCGCGTCAATTTCTTTACTGTATGTGATTTTTTCCAGTTCGGAGGAAATATAGCCCGTGTCTTTTGCTTTGAACGCGCCGCAGGCTGCCTCCAGCGCGTTTAACTTTTCTTTAAGGGCCGCGGCGTCAATCTTTACTTTTTCCGGACGCGCCTTGCACAACGATGTGTTTGCCAGCGCGTCACGTAAAGCTAAAATTGCGCCGCATAAAGGAACTGTGTCCGTCTCGCAAAGTTTTAAATTTTTTTCAAGATTGTCCACCGCGCCGGTATTTCCGGTATCGCTCTTTGACTCAATGATACTCTTTGCGGCTGCTTCCAAATATGCCGCGCGGTCCGACAGTTCTTTCATGCCGATTATTGCCAATACGCCTTTGTAAGCGTGAACGTGGATGGAATAATCGCGCCAATCTTTATCCCGCAAGTCCGCTTTTATCTTTGCTATGTTTTCATCAACCCCGTTAATAAACTGACATAACACCTTGAAGTAATCCGACGCGTGGTTGCCGGCGTTAATAACACCCTCTTGCGTATCAAGCCCTTGTATAAAGCTTAATTCTCTAAAAATCATTCTCTCATCGTCCCGCCAAAGGATTTCGTTATCAGTCTTATGTTCATACTTTAATTCATTCGGCGAGCCGGAGCGAAGCTCAATAGTTATTTTTTCAGGCGGCAGGAATTTTGCCAGGACGCTATTTAACTGATCACTGTCTATAGGCTTTGATATAAAATCATTCATGCCGGATTTAAGAAAAAATTCACGCGCTCCAGAAACGGCATTGGCGCTTAAAGCAATTATTGGAAGTTTTTTATATTTTTCATCATCAAGCATACGAATTTCCCTGCAAGTCTCAACACCGTCCATTTCAGGCATCATGTGGTCAAGAAAAACAATATCATAATCTTCACGCATAATTTTTTGATAAGCCTCTTTTCCGTTTTCACAGGTATCGGCATTCATGTTATGTTTTGCAAGATGTCCTTTTATAACCGTTAAATTTACGATGCTGTCATCAGCCACCAATATTTTTATATTGGCGGCGTCCCGCGCAATTACAAAATTTGAAACTTGAATTTCTTTTTCTATTTTTTGCGGGTCCCCGGCTATTAACGGAATACGCACTGTAAAAACAGAGCCTTTCTTATATTCGCTTTCAACTTCAATTGAACCGCCCAATAAACACAAAAGCTGCTTTGTTATAGAAAGCCCTAAACCGGTCCCGGATATTCTTCTGTTTTTGCTTGTATCCAGACGCTGAAAAGTTCCGAATATTTTTTCCATGTCATCTTTGCTTATCCCTATTCCGGTATCTTTTACAACGGCCATTATATATTCTTTGCCGGCGGCATCGGTTTCTTTTTCCAGTTTAAAATCTACATAACCTATACGTGTATATTTTAGCGCGTTATTTATAATATTCGTAAGAATTTGACGTATACGGATTTCATCCCCGTAAACAACTACAGGCAGAGAGCTGTCTATAGACGTTTTAAATTCAAGCGCCTTGCCGGACGCTATAAACCCGCACATAGAAACTATTTCTTCATAAAACCGCGCCAAATTAAAATGAACGGGTATAATTTCCATCTTGCCGGCTTCGATCTTCGAAAAATCCAAAATATCGTTTATTATCCCAAGCAGGGTTTTGGACATCGCCCGTATATCCTGTAAGTAATTCTTTTGAATATTGTTAAGGTTATCCAGCGGAATAAGCTCTGAAAGTCCGATTATAACATTCATCGGTGTTCGTATTTCGTGGCTCATGTTGGCGAGAAAAACGCTTTTCGCTTTGCTGGCCGCTTCCGCGTTTCTGGTAAGTGTTTCAATCCTTCTGTTGTTCACAAAACCCAGTATCATACTCACAATGGTCAGCAAAAAAAGTATGAGGTACAGGATGCTGTTTATGTTTTGACGCAGAAAAATTGACGTGTAATAACAAAAAAATAAGCCTATGCTTATAACTACGTTCAGCAAAAAAGGGGCCTTGTTTGTTAATTTTTGAAAAAATTTCATAAAAAATATATTCTTTTTTAGTAGAGTTGTTCAGAAACTTCAGTTTCAGCGTGAACTAAAGTTCACGACAAATTACCGCTTAAAACCTGCAAAATGCCGTGCATTTTGCGAGACTTGTCAACTAACCGAGTTGTTGAACAAGTCCACTCATTCTTAATTCGAATAACCCGGCTTAAATATAGACCAGCTTTCCGGTTTTTCTAATTTACCTTCGTGGTATTCGCGTAAACTCTTGTAACCTCGTGATATATGTGAATAAAATACAGAATCTATTTGTACAACAAAGTACTCGTCCGTATAAAATACTGTTCCGATTTTATTTTTTTTAATAAGCGCTTCAAAATCATCAATGTTATTGACAACAACACTATCAGCGATATTTATATCCAGCGTCTCTATAAATAATAATGGTTTCGTAGCGCAGGCGGCGAGAAAACCAGCCGCCAATAAAACTAATATAAAACGTGATTTATTCATGCAAATTACCTTAAATTGTATATTACGGTCTTGTCAATAGAGTTATCCGGAAATTTCATCCGGAAACTTCCGTTTCCGCTTAAAATAGAGTTGTTCGGAAACTTCAGTTTCCGCAAGCCAAGCATGGCTTGGCCAAATTCCAATTAAAAACTGCAAAATGCCGTGCATTTTGCGAGACTTGTCAACTAACCGAGTTGTTGAACAAGTCCAATCACAAAAAACCATGCTTCCAGTGCCAAACCGGAACGGATAATTCAGCGGGAAACGGATTTTCTTTTTCAAAACCGGGCAGCCATTCATTGCCGGTTTCCAGCTCTTGATAAAAACCATCCTCAATATCAAATTCTTCAATCCATGACAGCGCCGTATCATACTCATGTT
>JAISCO010000325.1 GCA_031265535.1 Spirochaetaceae bacterium
CCCGCCAACGCGCAAATGCACCAAATGAGTATTGTCGAGGCGGTACGCGGTGTTGCTCCGGTTATGGCAATAGTTGTAAAGCAGGGCGTTTCGGAGGGCGTCTATCATACGCCGTATCCTCTTGAGACAATGGAATTCCTGCTTGCCTCCAACAGTTTTTCCTTTGATAACGCGGTTTTTCAATGGAAACCTGAAGAATTGGCATCACGAGTACGTGCCTGTGTCCGTATTATAGAGCTTGCCCTGGGGGCGGCTGAGGGCAGTTTTCACTTTCTGTATGAACCCCTTGGCCCGGAAAGCAAGGAGGACAGCTAATGGTTTACTCTGATACTTGAGCTTGTTCCAAAACTAATTAACTATGCGCTAAAGCGCATGGTGCGCAAACTTTGTTTGCGATGGAACAAACTCTTGGAAAAACTGGTCTAAAGCCCACTTTTTCTATTAAATCTAAGGTTGCTGTTCCAAAAACTGAAGTTTTGGAACAGCTTCAAATAAGCAAAATTGTGGGGCAAGTGTAGGCTCAAGCAACGGGGTATATCCGACGCATTATATCCAAATATTTTGCTTTGATGATTATCAAGAAAGGGGGGAAAAACTTATTAACTGTGGGGCGAAATGCCTCCACAGTTAATACATTTTCCTTACAGAGCGAATTCCATAAACAACATAACGTTTGATACCCTGCCCCAAGGGGGAAGGGTCATTAGTTTGACGTAATAGGCTTTTCCACTTGAGATAAAAAAGTGAAAACTTATGCCGCCAGCATCGAGAAGACCATCACGAACAAGGCGACAGTCTCGCACAGACCGAGTATGAGCATATAGTTGCCAAAGCCTTGCCCAGTTTCCCCATAAGCATCGCAGGCGGCGGCGGCGCAAGAGCCTTGCGCTATCGCCGAAGCCCCGATCGCGAGGCCGGAAAACACGCTTACGCCCAGAACTTGAGCCACGTTCAAAATTTGCGTATTAAACAAGGTCTGCATTAGAATAAAACCGTAAATAGTCTGCGTGAGGGGCGCCCCCGCAAAAGCGACCAAAATAAACGGTACCGGTTTGTTTTGAATTATGCACTTTTTCCATGCTCCTATTGCCGCCATACCGGCCATATACGCGCCGATCGCGGAACCGATTGCAGCAAATCCCAAGCAAGCTCCAAGGCCGATTTGGCCTAATAATCCAGCTTCCATAATATATTCTCCTTATGTGTTCTTCTTTTGCTCAACCGCAAAAGGTTTGTATGAATAACCTGACCATTCTATCGCAAGATGGTTTCCGGCGTATTCCAAAAGATTAAGCCGCACTCCGTGCACAATGACGGACAGCGTGTTCATTGCTAAGTTAAGCCCATGACCAAAAAGCAGTATTAGTATGGCAGCAAGCAATTTTAATATAATTTCTGAAACTGACCCGCTTATACCGCTTATTCCCGACATGGAATTAAAACTTTGAGCTATTGAAGTTCCGGCAAGCCCCACCGCGAACAAACGTATATAACTGATAATATCCGCGAAACTTCCCACTACGTTAAGAAAGACTGTCAGGAGGTTTGAAAAACTTTTCAAAATGTTCGCAAACGGATTCCCACCATTCTGTTCCGCAAAAATGAAGTACACGGCTAAACCTATACCGATAAAATACATCGCAAAACCGGGCATTTCGACTTTCAACAGCATGGAAAGCACGAGGAAGTAAAGCCCTATCATCATCGCAAGCCAGCCCAACTGAGCAACCGCTACCGGAGACGGCAACAGACGCTTGATATTTTTTAAGTGGGCGTATACCAACTGTATTATCGCTATCGAGAAGCAAAGAAATTGCAGGTTCCAATAAGCCGTGTTGCCGGGCTGCTCCGCCGGTATCTTAAACAATTTTTTTAAGATGCCGGGGAAAACCCCAAGAGCTACCTCAGAATTAAACTGCGGCAAAACAAGCGCTTGCAGGAATGGCGGCAGTTTATCATAAGGGGTCGCAAGCCACGCGCCGTTCAATGATCCCCAAACTATGGTACAAAACGACAGCCACATAAAAAGTTTAACCGCATCCGGCGTCTTGCCTGTTTTTTTCTTGATCCCAAGCCCAATAAAACCTGTTACAAGAAAGATCAGGCAGCCGTAGACAGCGTCACCGAATATCATCGCAAAAAATATACTGAAAAACAGCAGGTACGAAGGACTTATATCGTACTCGCGGTAACCCGGCACAGTTCCCAAAAACGAAAACAACGGCTGAATTATCCGCACAACAGGATTGCTCTTTATAAGGGTTGGCGGCCTCTCCTCCGGAGCGGGGTCCGAGGCGTACAATGCCCAACCATTTTCCGAGGCGGCGCGTTTTATATGACCAAGTTCCGGCAGGGGAACAAATCCAGTGATGCATGAAACAGCAATTTCTGCCGGGCAATCCGCTATAGCGTCCATGCTTACTTTCGCGGTCTCAAATTCTATAGCTTCTGAAAGCCTTTGAAGTTCTTGATCCACCGCCGAAATCTGGAAGGAAAGCACAGAAAGTTGTTTTTCTATATTATCAATCTCTTTTTTACTTTGAAGCATACCATCGCGCAAGGTTGAAAGGGATTGTTCAGGAAGCATAAACGGCGTTAAGCCGGCCAAATGTACCGCAGCATCGCCAGGCGCGCCTATAGCGGCACAGTATACGTTTATTTTATTACGCCCAAGCACAATGACTTTTTGCTCACCCAAACCGGCGTAAATTTTACGGGGAACTTCGTACAGGGTAAGTGTAAAATCTCCCCTCAAGGTTTTATCTTCTGAAAGACTTTTAAATGCGGCGGGATCAAAATCACCCCATTTTTCTATACGGCTGATTTCACGAACATCGGTATAAATCTGTTCCTGCGCCGCCTTGCGGTTTTCAGCAAGTGAAAGGACATGGGACACTATATCAACCGAGCTGTCCAGCACATCAGGAACGAAAGCGCCTTCCTTCTTGGGCATAAAACTCCGCAAAATCCCCGCGGCGCTCTCGGCCGTCGCCTTTTTTTCAAGAAGTTCATTCAACATATCTGACTGAACCACTTTCTTTTCAAGATGAATGATCCCAAGGGCGCGAAGTTTTACAAGATTGTCTTCCTGAAATTTGCTTAGACCCACGAGGGTCACTTTCTTCATAGGTACTATCATCCGGCCGCCTTCTCCATTTCACGTTTGGAAATTTTACCGCGCACGACCGCAGCCGTCTGCTGGTCGCCCAAGTAAACCTGAATCTTTTTGATACAGCCCTTAGCTTCCGGTATCTTAATTTTTTCAAACAGATTGACACGCTGAGTCGTTGTCCGCAATTCTTTTTCGAGTCTCCGCTGCTGCTCTTCCAATGTACGCGCTTCCATGTCAATTTCCAGCACAGTTTTAAGTTTTTCAACAGCGGTATCAAGCCAAAGGGGTTTTTTCAGCAAATCGTACGCGCTAATTTCAAATTCAGTACCGTCAAAAATAGGTATCGGAACACCGGCAATGTTACCTTCGCGCGTAGAAATCCGTGTTATCCGCAAAATATCCGGCGTAAACACATCTTTCTCTCCGAAAACCGCTATCCATGCCTTAAAAGCTTCGTCAATTCGCTTTTTTTCTTCGCGCAGTTCCTTGACTCTATTTTCAACCCCGCGAATCTCCGCCTGTAACTGTTGTTTTTTCAACATAAGCGTAGGCAGATAACGCTGAAACATCTTGAGCTGATCCTTCTGTTTTTTTAACTCATTCTTTGTAAGTTTTAGCTTTGCCATTGCCTTGCCTTACGCTATTTGCCCTTAGGCCAGAATTCGTTTATCAATTCCGTCCGCATTCCCGTTTCTTCCGGGTTAAAACAATCGGCAAGAATTTCCCAGCCAAGGTCGAGAGCCCGCTCAAGAGGAATATTTACAGACAAATCCATCATCTCCCGCTCAAAACGCTCCCCATATTTCAACAACTTGCCGTCCCACGGCGTCATCATAAAACCCATGGACTTCTTTTCAAGCGTATCTTTGTAGTACGAGTATAGCTTTATCATACCGTCCATAATCGCGCGGTGATCTTTGCGTGTTTTACCGTTGACCATTTGTTTTAGGCGCGACAGCGATCCAAACGGTTCTATGCGTCCGCCTCGCAGATAATACTGCCCCTCAGTGATGTAGCCCGTATTGTCAGGAACAGGGTGGGTAACATCGTCACCCGGCATCGTTGTAACACCCAGTATCGTGATTGAACCCGCCGTCTCAAAGTCAACCGCCTTTTCATAACGAGCGGCAAGCTGACTGTAAAGGTCTCCCGGATAGCCGCGGTTAGACGGTACCTGTTCCTGCGAAACCGCTATCTCTTTCATCGCGTCGGCAAAACTTGTCATATCGGTAAGAAGAACAAGAACATCTTTTTTTTGCAGAGCAAACTGTTCGGCAACGGCAAGCGCCATGTCCGGCACCATAAGACATTCAACAGTCGGGTCGGACGCCGTATGGACGAACATGACGGTGCGCGAAAGAGCGCCGCCGTTTTCCAGCGTATCCTTAAAATAAAGGTAGTCATCGAATTTAAGACCCATACCGCCCAAAATGATAACATCAACTTCCGCCTGCATAGCTATACGAGCCAAAAGTTCATTGTACGGCTCACCGGAAATTGAGAAAATAGGCAGTTTTTGCGAAACAACGAGCGTATTAAACATATCTATCATCGGGATACCGGTACGTATCATTTTGCGCGGAACAATACGTTCAGACGGATTGACCGAAGGTCCGCCTATAGAAATAAGGTGTTCATGCAGTTCAGGGCCGCCGTCGCGAGGCTTTGCGGAGCCGTTAAACACGCGCCCCATCAGGTTTTCAGAAAAGCTCACCTCCATAGGATGCCCCAAAAACCGCACCGTATCACCGGTCGAAATACCACGCCCGCCCGCAAAAACTTGCAGCGAGACAATATCGCCCGACAGCCGGTTTACTTCGGCAAGCGATGTACCAAAATCCGTATCAACTTCGGCAAGATCGCCGTAGCGGATATCCTCGGCGCGGACAGTGATGACGCTGCCTGTTATTGATTCAATCTTGCTATATACTTTATTCATTTTTACCGCCTATTCCAATAATTTTTTCGCCGCGGCTTCAAGACCGGAGGATTTTTCACTCAACATACCGCGAAGTTCCGCCTCAAAGGTCTTAAATCTATCGCTGTCCATCGGAGAATAGTTATAATCAATGAATTTCTGACGGAGCTGGTTAAACCAAAGGCGGGCTTCTTCTTTTTCGCCAAACGTAAGTTTTGCGCCCAAAATAGAGATGATAAAATCGTACACATATTTTTGACGCTCCGGACTGGCCGCCTGATCAACATCATCGAATGAATTTTGCTGAAGATAAACGGCGTCAAGGAAATCACCTTTCAAATAAATTACAAAGTCGTCTATACTTGTGCCTTCCTCGCCGACAACTTTCATCATCTGCTCAACTTCAATACCGCGGGCAAGAACTTTTTTGCCATAGCTCACTTTATCAAATTGTATGATACCACTGTACTTCGACCATGAATCGAGCGGATGTATTGCGGGATACTTGCGGGCATCGCTCCGTTCACGGGAAAGCCCGTGAAACGCGCCTACAACTTTAAGCGTAGCCTGCGTTACCGGCTCTTCAAAGTTTCCTCCGGCGGGGGATACGGTGCCGCCTATCGTAACGGCCCCTTTTTCGCCGCTGCGCAGACGCACAACGCCGGCGCGCTCATAGAAACCGGCTATCCTCGATTCAAGATAGGCGGGGAAGGCTTCCTCTCCCGGTATCTCCTCAAGACGCCCGGACATTTCACGCAAAGCCTGAGCCCAGCGGCTTGTCGAGTCCGCCAGCAGCAAAACTTTAAGTCCCATCTGACGGTAATACTCGGCCAGCGTTACCGATGTGTACAGCGAAGCCTCCCGCGCCGCGACCGGCATCGAAGATGTATTGCAGATGATTACCGTCCGCTCCATAAGCGATCTGCCGGTTTTCGGGTCGACCAGTTCAGGGAATTCTTTCAGAACCTCGACAACCTCGCCGGCGCGTTCGCCGCACGCGGCAATTATTACTATATCGACATCGGCGTTCTTGCTGGTACAATGCTGCAAAACCGTTTTACCCGCGCCGAAAGGCCCCGGAATACAATATGTGCCGCCGTGCGCGACAGGAAAAAAGGTATCAACAATACGAAGCTGCGTAACCATAGGTTCAGTAGGTTTATAACGTTCCTCGTAACAGTCAATGGCGCGCTTAACCGGCCAGAAGAAACTCATGCAAAGTTTTATTGTTTCTCCTGTCTCATCTTCAACTTCGGCTATTGTGTCATGAAGTTTGTACGCGCCCGCCTCAACAACGGACTTAATTTTGTAAGTCTTGTACATATTAAACGGCACCATGATCCGGTGCTTAAAAACACCTTCCGGCACTGTTCCAATGCAATCACCGCGTAACACTGTGTCGCCCGCCTTTACCGCCGGCGTAAACTCCCATAATTTATCCGCTGAAAGCGGCTCAATGTACACGCCGCGCTCAAGAAAATAGCCGGTTTGCTCGGCAAGCTTTGGCAGCGGGTTTTGCAAGCCGTCAAAAACCTGGCCCAAAAGACCCGGCCCCAACTCTATCGCAAGCATATTTCCGCTGAATTCGCAGGCGTCACCGACACGTATACCGCGCGTCATTTCAAAAACTTGCAGAGAGCTGATATCCCCGCGTATACGAATAACTTCGCTCTTTAATTTTTTACCGCCGACATGTATGAAGCCAACTTCGTTCATGGAAACCTGTCCGTCGAAGCGGACGTTCACCATGTTGCCGTTTACGGCGGCTACCACACCTTTTGTTCCGATCATTAACTATCTCCTCGTGCTCCTACGCCCGGAGCGTTTTCCATGATGGAAGCGTACAACGCTTTGTATTCCGCAAAACCTTCCTCCGCCTTGAACGCGGCGTTGCGCTCAATGAGGAGCAGTTTAAGCATATAAGCGTAAACAGCGTTTACACTGAAATATGTATTTTTTAGCAAAGCTTCAACGGCATCCCAGCGCCCTTTATCCAAAAATAGCTCGGCCTCAAGCGGATTATCCATCAGCACGGCGCTTTTTGCTTGATTCTCTGTGTCTATATCCAAATCTTCCGCCGGAAAAACAGCCTGAACGCCGGCGGTTTTAAGCCGCCCCGCGCGGAGGCGCGCCAGCGCGAGTGTCAGAATTCGTTCACGTTTACGCCAGCCGTCAATGAAGGCCGAATTACTGGGTTTAAACTCCGCGGTTCCTTCCGGCATCCCGAAAACACAGTGTTTAAGCATCACAAAATGTTCTTTGATTAAATGTTCACGGCATAATTCTTTGAACGCCGGTAAAGTAATCAACGGCGCCTGCCCATAGCTGAGGTAGGGTAACTGAGCTATAAGAAAATAATACACTGCTTAAGTTCCTTTAGCCGCATTCTTGACAATTTCAGCAAGACGCGGATTAAGATAGGCTGAAAGCGCCTCGGCAATAGCCGGGCCGGAGAAATCATAGTACGCGGAACCATCTTTTAACGCTATGCGGAAGCCTGTCGCAAGATTTTTGCCCGGTTTAATCTCCAATCCTTTAGCCATTTCAGCAGTGAGCGCGCTCCTTGCCCAACTTTCGAGTGATTTAAGCTGCTTTTCATTAAGAATCACATCAACTGTTTCTTTACCGGAGCTTAAACCCTTGACTACGTCAGGAATAAGCGATTTCAAAGTGTCATCATTAAGGGTGCTTTGCGTATCTTTGATGATAATTTTATTTAAAGTTGTCTCAATCTCGCTATTGAAAGAAAGAAACAAATTACGGGCAGCCTGTTCGAGCGCGGCGCCGGCGGCCTTTTTAAATCGTTCCGCGTCCTGCTTACCGTTCTCTGTCACAACGGAGGCTTCCTTTACGGCGGCTTCAATTATACGCTTAGCCTCCGCTTCCGCATCCGCCTTGATGCGGGCAGCCTCTTCCGATGCCTGTTCTATCCCGTCTTTTTTTATTTTATCGATAAATTCTTGCAACTGTATATCCATAAAACCCCTCTTTTCCGATTGCTATCGGAGCCTTTATCGTCCACATTTGTTATTTGCTATAATAATAATAAATCGTTTCAAAAAAGTTGTCAACTTGAAAAAGTCGTTTGAAAAAGTCGTTTGGAAAATATATTTTCTTAACCGTTAATACCCAATTCTGGAGAGGGGGCGCTGTTTCCATACATTATCGGCTGGTGAAAGTTTTTTGCCGCGCCCCCCTTCGCTCCAAAAATTTTTGCTTTCACAAAAATGCTTTTCCGCTACCCCCCGGCTCAACACGTTTACGTGTTCAGTCCAATACTTTGCATTGAGCCGTTTTCTACCACCCCGCATGGAATTTTGATCCGCAAAGTCTGGTTTAATACCCCGCCGCAAATTTGCGCGCTCTGCGGCGGCTCAAATAAGGCAACGCCTACAAAAATTTGGTATTAAACCAGACGGTATTATAAATTTCCTTACCCGATCGAGCCTCGTCGATTAGGCAACGCTTACAAGATACCCCGCCGCAAACTTGTTTGCGCCTCTGCGGCGGGGAGGCTCATTGCTTTCAAGCCTTTTTCTCGCCGGATTCGAATTTACAATAAAAACCATTGTTCAGCGCATACAGAGCTATCTGTGTTCTATGTTTTAGTTTAGTTTTCTGCAATATGAGGGATATGTAGTTACGGACAGTGCCTTCTTTTAACTGGAGATTTTCCGCTATCTGCTTGTTGGAAAGCCCCTGTCCGACGAATGCCGCAATCTGCGCTTCGGAACGTGTTATATGGAGCGGCGACACCCTCAATTCGTCACTGATTGAGTGCTTAAACTGTTCATCACGCTTTTTTCTTACTATTTGTGAAAACATGTTAAAAGTGCGCAGCTCTATTTCATGGGTCATATAGCTGTTGCCTACGTTTACGTTCCTTATCGCTTTGTTTATCTCGTCAAATATGGAACTGCGGAGTAAAAAACCTGTAACGCCGTAATAAACAGCGTTGAGTATCATTGTATCATCCATTTCCGCCGCAATGATTATGATTGAAGATGACGGGCAGCGCATGTGTATAGATGCCGCAATTTTTAATCCGTCAAACGCGGGCAGGTCTACGTCCAAGACGACAACATCCGGTTTATGCTGATCGGTCAATTTTATGGCGTCATACCCATCTTTTCCAACGCCCGCTACTTCAAAATCAATTTGAGTTAAAAGCAAATTTTTAATTGTCTCCCTAAAGGGAGTCTGGCTATCAATTAGTACAATCTTCATAATGGATCTCCAATCAAAAAATCTAAAATTCTATTTTTTCAAGCGTTAAAGTGATTTTTTTCTGTAGTCAGAGTCCTTTTCAAACTTCAGTTCCAATAAGACAAGCTCCACTTGTCCGGCCGCCTTGGATTTAACAGAAAAATCGCGCCTTTGACCAGTTTTTCTTAAGTCAATTTCATCGGGAACGCAGTTTCCGCACTAAACAAGTTTGAAATCGGCTCACTACAAAGAAAAAATCGCTTTTTTAGCTCGATAGAAAAAAATTATGCTCTTGCGCCATAGGAATTGCAAGAAAAATATTTAAAACTATTACAAAAGTCATTAGTTTTTCGAAGAATCGCTACAATACTTCTCGAATGATGAAGCGATAACTTGAATCATGTCCTTCGATACACTCAATGGACAAATTTTTAAACCTATATACTCCGGGTTTATCAATCAAAAGTGATACACATTCTTCAGATGAACGCCGTTTACAAGGCGCGGCGCTTATGATTCCGGCTTCTGCTTCAAGCTCTATAGAGCCAAGTATCTGCGCCGCCTTACGAACCACGATGCGGCGCGGCGGCGGCGCGGACACCGCGGCGGACGGCCTCAGCGGCTCATCGGTATCAACATTTCCACCGTTTTCATCAGCCGCATCAACGCTCACTATGCGGTCATGCGCCCAAAAAAGAGCCTCTTCGCGTATAATTTGACTTTCCGCCGCGAATTCTTTCAGACCGCAGCATAGTTTAGCGCCGGCTCTTTCTTCCCAGTTTATGCGCCGCGCAGCCTCAGCGCTCAAGAATTCCGCGGTCAGCGCCTGTGTTTCCGCTAAAGCGGCAACGGCTTGCCGCCAATCAGGAAAATATTCGTCCAACAACGGCGCAAGGCGGCGGCGGATACGGTTACGCAGATAGCGCTCGTCATTGTTGCTGGAATCTTCGCGCCACAAAAGGCCGCGTTTCAAAAGATAGTCCATTATTCCGGCGCGGTTTACCGTGATAAGCGGACGAAGGAGACGCCCGTTTCGCTCCGGCATCGCCGCGAGGCCCGCAGGCCCTGAGCCTCGCAGTATGCGCAACAGTACATTTTCGAGCATATCATCGCGGGTATGCGCGACAAGGATGAAACACGCGCCTAATCTATCCGCCTCCTCGCGCAGACGGGCGTGGCGAAAATCCCGCGCCGCCGCCTCTATGCCGCGCCCCGTCCGCCGCGCCTCCCTTTCGATAAGGCCCTCAGCCGCCGTGACGACGCGGCACGGCACGTCAAGGCCCCCGCAGAGCGCCGTCACGGCATCGGCATCGGCGCGGCTCTCGCCGCCTCGCAAACTATGGTTGACGTGCAGGGCGTTAAGGCGGAAGCCGCCCTCGCCGCGCAGCGCGGCAAGGGCGGCGAGCAACGCCGTCGAGTCCGCCCCCCCCGAAACGGCGGCAAGCAGTACCGAGCCTTCTTCAACATTGGCGGACCTTAACGAGCTAAAAACAAGGTTTTCAAGTTGGAACACGCGCTTCACAGCCGTAAGTTAGTTGGCTGTAATCGCGCCGGTTTTTACCGTGTATGACGCCAGCTGCCGATTCGATACACGCCTTGCGGGATACGGGAACGGTTCCGGCTCTTCTACAAAACATTCACGGTCAAATTCCCGCGTCTCCTCTTCGGTCAATGCGCCGGCCTTATATAAGGCTAAAGCGTCCTCGTGTATTACCATGGCCATTTCATCTCTATAATTTTCCATTTTTATTCCTACTGTATTTCTTTAAAGTTCCCTGCCGCCAGAACCGCCTCTAACTGTCCGCTTGACATTGCAAGCAACTTTTTGTGGCCAGTTTTTTAAAACCGCTCAGCCTGCCGGGCCGTATATTCGCCCTGGTTGATTTTGCGAAACCGTAAACAAAAATGTCCGAAACCCGCTCTTGAAATACACGATTATCCGGCAGCCGCCCGACTTACCGCCGCCGGGACGAGCTAAACGCTTCTTGTATACGCCTGTGCCCAAATCGGCCTCAAACTCGCCGCGTTCAAGGCTGGCGACAAACGCCTTCAATTCTTCATCGCTCAACCCTTATTTTTCCGCAAAACGGTTAAACCACGCATTTTAAATACCCTCATTGTCTTCATAATGGCATATTTTTTTGGAATTTACAATAGGCGCCTGCTCGTAAGCAGCAGTTTTACTTTTAGCCACCTTTGGCATGATAGAGGAGGCTGTTTCATCCCCCCCCCCCCCCACCTGAAAGGATAGAAAAGGCGAGGGAAACCTGATAAGATTAAAGTTGATAAAACCATCAACCAGGAGACCATCGCCATGAAAACTATAACCCAAATTATAGCAGGAGCGCAAGCACTGCTGAACATCTCTTTTGAATTAAAAAACTGTTTTGAAGAATATCTATCGGATGAATACAAAACATTTCTGTGTATGCCGCGGGTCATAGAAGAACAATTGCCCCCCATTGTACGGCCCTATGCGGGAACCGGACGAATACCCTATCAGTACAACCCATTCATACGAGCTTTTCTTGCCAAAGGATATTTCGGGATAACAAAGACCAGTCAGTTAATCCAGCGGCTTCTGGGAGAACCAAATCTGCGGTTATTGTGTGGATTCGATAAGGTACCCAGCAAAGCGACCTTTTCCCGGGTATTTACGTTTCTATCCGAACAAGAATTATTTGAACGAACCCTGGACGGGATAGTAGGCATGGCGCATAAAGACCTGGTGGTATACCATGTAAAC
>JAISCO010000387.1 GCA_031265535.1 Spirochaetaceae bacterium
CGCCGTCAACAAAAAGCTGAAATACGAGGTAATTGGTTATAATCAGGTTTCCAAGTGATTGTTTATAGCGGTCTAACTGTTTTTTGTTCAGTTTGTTATCTACGCCTACGGGAATGTCCTTTGCCTCTATGTAGCCTAACGGAATACCGCTTTTGGTGATGATATAGTCCGGCGCGCCGCAGGCTATGTGTTTCGGCTCGTTGGTTATGGTCAATCCTGTAGTGATTTTTTCAAACAGGGTTTTTAGGGCAGGGCGGTAGCTGTGTTCGGTGGCGTTCCCGGCCCGGTAGAGCTTATCGAGTTCAGAGAGATAATGGCCTATTTCGGTTAGTGGGGGACTCATTTTATTTCAGCTATTAAGGGCTTGTTTCTCCTTCAAGCAAATTCTTGGTCATGTCAAACCTTCCTCTTTGACAATATCACACTCTATGATAACAAGCCACCACCCGCCCGGCTCAGCAGTTTTACTTTTAGGAAATATATGGAACAATTAGCAATTAGAAAATTAACAATTATCAATGAGCAGTTAGGAATGAGAAATTAACAATTAACAGTTGAGTCGGTTTCAAATAAAAAGGGGAAGCGCATCAATCCTAAACCGTTAAAATTTTGAAGTTTATGGTAAATCCTTTGTTACGGCTCCCCCTCGCTCCATAGTCCTCATTCCGCTGCGCTCCATTCCGGTCTATTCCGCTACCCCCACTCATTAACAATTAAAAGTGGACGGTAGATAGCGGGGAGTGTACATTTCAAATGAACTTCCCTGCCGCAAGCGCACAAACAAGTTTGCGGACGCCAAATGGCGTGGTATCTTGTAAGCGTTGGCCTCATCGACGAGACTCGATCTGATAAGGAAATTATTTAACTGTGGAGGTTTGCCCAGCAAACCCGTTTGCGCTTCCTCATTCTTGTTTAATCTAAGCAAGGGATTGCTGTCCCGCGTCCGCGCAGCCGTGACCGTTACCATGAAAAGGCGAACACTGTTTTTTCGTGGCAGCGGCGATCCGGCCCAAAGATGGACGACGGGAATTCAGGATGATTGGGCGAATCTGGGAAATGCTGAGTTTCCAGGCAGAAACCCGAATGTTTGTTGTAAATAGACCCCAATTTACCGTAAACATCATTAAGAAAGTTGCCGGTATAAAGCTGGCAGCCGGGCTGAGTTGTCGAAACGCGCATCGTTATGCCGGAGCTTTCCTCAAATATCTCGGCGCAGGGGCGCATCGTTCCCGCCGTTCCGTCAATTATGTAACAGTGGTCGTAACCGTTTCCAACGGCGGCTATATCGCGGCCAAAGGTTTTTTGTTCACGGAAGTCGAAGGGACCGCCGGCAACCGGAAGCAATCGTCCGGTGGGGATCAGGCGCTCATCAATTTCGACATAAGACGAAGCGTAAATCCGGGCTTTGTGCGAAAGTATATCCCCGGTTCCTTCGCCGGCAAGGTTAAAATAGGTATGGTTTGTAAGGTTCACCGGACTTGGCGCGTCCACAAGCGCGTCATACTCCGCGGTGATTTCGTTGGATTTGGTGAGGCCGTATGTAACCGAGGCTTTAACATTGCCGGGGTAGCCTTCGTCATTTGCGGGGCTGTCAAGTTCAAATGTTATAAAAGAGCCGTTGTTTTCCAAATGCTGCCGGCCTTCCCATACATATTTATCAAAACCGCGTCTGCCGCCGTGCAGCGAGCTTCCGCCGTCATTATCATAAAGTTTGTAAGTTTTGCCGTTTAACGTAAAGGCGCAGCCGCCGATTCTATTGGCAAAACGCCCCACCGTAACACCCAAAAAGCCTTTGTTGCGGGTGTACGCCTCAAGGGTGGAATAGCCAAGGCAAATATCGCGCGTCTTTTTGTTTGCGTCAGGCACGATAATTGATACTATAGAGGCTCCGATAGATGAAAGGACGAGCGTCATTTCTCCTTCTGTCAGCGAATACAATTTGACTTCTTCGCCGGAACTGAGGATGCCAAGAGTTTTAGTTGTAATACTCATGCCAATTAGAGTAAATTATTTGCGACAAAATATCTACAGAAGCGCGGCGGCGATTTTTGATGTTTTTTGAGCGAAGCGCGACAGGCTGCTAGCTTTCCCGGTGTATGCGGCGGATAACGCTAAACGAGGTATCCGCGTCGAATTTCCACGATTCTGTGGCGCTCTTACAGACAAGCCGCGATTCTTCGGCATCAATGCCGACTATCCCGCTGTCAAGAATGTTTCTTTCGTAGACGGCAAGCAGACAGCCGTAGTACAGGGTTTTTTGGCCGCCGGCAGGGATTGTAATGGTTGCCGGTGAATCGAGTACAGTTTTTTTTTCGCGGGCATAATCCAATCCGTACATATAAGCCGCTGTAGCGTTTTGCACCCCAAGACAGTATGTTTGATCCGGCGCGCCGTCCCATGGCGCCCAAGGGGTAAATTGCCTGCCGCCATACTGCATCCATAAGTCGTTAAAATAGAGGATTAGCTCATCTTCGAATCCCTCATTCAGCAGCGTCGCGGGCCCCGGGAAAAAACTGATGTATGCCATTTTTAACCGCGGATTTACCACAGACGACCAGCCAAGCCACGCTGTTCGGGGAATAGCTCCAGTTACAAAGTCGGTGTAGCCGATTGGATGAGGCACAATGCTTAGGTCTGTTTTGCCGCCGTATGTAAGCGGGGCTTTTGAAAGCGACGCGAATTCCGCGCCCATAGCAAGGCGCGTTGTCGTATCGAATTCTCCGCCCGGCGGGGGTGTAGTCCAAATGTTTGCCGCCGCCGATATACAGCAGTCTGCCTGTAGAAAAGGCGGCGCAACCGTGTTATGGTTCGCGCAGCATATATCAATGTTTTTACTGCCCGCGTTGCCTATGGTTAAGGCGGAATAGTGTACGCTCTGCCCGGGCACGAGCGCGTCCGTTTTTTTGAAAGAAAGCGGCATGGAAGCATCAGGGCTTTTAAGTTCAGACAAAGCCCACGCCGCGCCGCTTGCCTCGTCAATGCCGCTTTTTTTGTAATCCCATTTTAGGTTAGCCGTCCAACCGTGCGGCGGCATCGTAATCCCGTCAATTATATGGGCAGGCCCAAAATTAGGAGCGCATGGAAAGTTCCCCGCAATGTTATACAAAAGTTCAGACTTCCAAAAACGTCCGTTGTCGGCGTCTTTGTACGGTATGCCGGAATTCGAGCGAAACCACGGCTGCCAATGGGCGTTTATCTGCCGTTTGTCCTGTACGCTGCAAAAAACCGGCGTCATTCCCCCAATGTCATCAATCTGCACGCGCAGCGTGGCATTTTCAATGAATGTCGCTTCACGCCCGCCAATCCCAATAACCCGCGAAACCATAGCCCGCCTTTCATTCTCCACCATGCATCCATCTTAACCCGCAATGCCTTAAAATACAACCATTTGCCATGGAGGCGCATACGCTCCGCGTTAGCGTCTTGCCGCCGCTCGCTGGCGGCGGAGACGTGTTCACTTCGATAGCTGCCTTAGGTTTTTTTTACATTTGCCATGGAGGCACATGCGCTCCGCGCTAGCATACCCAAAGCGGACTTAGGCCTCTGCCTTAGGGTCCGCGAATAGCAATTGGCATACGCGGATGGGAGTGGAGACGTGTTCACTTCGATAGCGGCGGTCAGGGTTTTGCTTTCGCTTCGATAATTTGTGTTAATTTGCATCGCCATTTATGGCGCAATTTGTGGCTCATATTCTGATTCAGGAGGGGGGCGCTGTTTCCCCGCATCATCGCAAACCGTTGTCTAAATATTCGCGCCCCCTGCGCTCCAAAGATTTTTGCTTTTGCGGTCTTGTCCTTTCTTATAGGGTAAAGCAGGCGGCAAAACGTCAGGCAAAACAGTGCACCGCACTGTTTTGTGCTACCCCCCGCGCAATCTTTTTCCTGTAATGAATTACGAATGTGGAAGTTTAGACTTACATA
>JAISCO010000058.1 GCA_031265535.1 Spirochaetaceae bacterium
GTTGAACGAGCGATTAAATCACCGATTTTATTTTTTTGAAAAAAGTCCCACGAAAGTTTTAACAGATGATCAAACAGTTTTTGCCTAAGCTCCGCTTCGATACGCCGTGACGATCCGTGGATAAAAAGCCGCCACAAAAAACGTCCAAAGGAAATTACAAGCATTGCGGCTATCATCGCAATGCAAAGTTTTAAGACGCTGAACCAGACAAAACTGCCCTGTGAAATTAAATCAATGGCCTGTTTTGTAAACTGTGGAATCATAAGCTGAGCGGCGTCAACCGTGAATAAACATATAAATCCGGCGATATACTTAAAGCGATATTTATAAAAAAACGGCTTTAAGGTTTTGAATTCCCGGAGAATTCCATTCTTTGTTTTTATTTTTTCCATGTATCAGCTTTTTTCATTCGCAGTGGGGTCCAATCCCCCCCCCCCCCCAGCAAACTTGTTTGCGCCTCCGCGGCGGCGGGGGGCATTATTTTTCTTGCGTCATTATCAAGTATATTTTGCCAGTGTTCCAGTTTTTTCTTGATTTCTTCAAGTTCGTCCTTCTCGTTAATAACAGCACATATTCTACCAAGCGCCGATAAAAAATTCATGGCTTTTTGCATGTCGTCTCTACGTTTTGCGATAAGTGAATATCTTGAATAAAATCTGTCGGCGGAATTGATCAGCATCTTTTTTACAAAGTATAGGTGATAAAAAAGCGGCTCATAATCAGGAGAAGAAGGATCCGTGTTCGTCTGAACTCTTTTTAGATCAAGCAGATTTTTTGAAACCGTGGCGCATATTCCTTCCATATCGACAAAAACCCAGCGCCATTTTGTGTTATCACCATACGCGGTTTGCAAGAGTGAACATGTAAGTCCTAATTTTTTTACAATATCGTAGCGTTGCGGTATAGGAATCGACTTCAATTCAGAAAGCGCTTCTTCATATTCAGAAAACGGAGCGTCAACTTTTCCGGTAACTATATTTTCTAAATATATCAGCGATTTCGAATAAAATTTTTTAGCTTCACCAAGCGCGGCTTCATCTCTATTATTGAATATAGCTTCTCCAATTCCGTTTAACACTAAATAATTTGACGAAATGTTTATCATGCGTTCCGCTAAAGCATACAATTTTACGGCGGCTGTAGAAGGGTCCCCACGACATTCCACGAGTATGGCATCTTCATTTTTCAGAAGTTCTTTAATTTTTGCTTTGTAAGGAGCGCTCCTCGTTTGATAATAATGATTTTTATTTTTCAAACTGTTTCTATTTTCCACTATATTTCTTAACCTTTATATTCACGGCGGCAGAATATCTGCCCGCGCTATCAAACATTAACGCAAAGCCGCTATCAAACATTAACGCAAACATTAACGGCCAACCCCATATTTTTCTAACAGTTCGCAGGCATGGGCGAGCGCGGTTTCTCCTTTCCCGCCCGCAAGCATACGGGCAATTTCGTTACGCCGCTCGCCGGAAGAAAGCTGGATTACAGAGGTGAGCGTCCTGCCGCCCTCACTGTTTTTTTCCACTTTAAGATGATTATCCGCCCTGCAAGCGATAACGGCAAGATGAGTAACACAAAAAATTTGTTTTACTCCGCCCATCTTCTGTAAATATTCCCCAACCGCTATGGCGACTTCGCCGCCTATACCGGTATCTATTTCATCAAATATCAGCGTTTCAGCCCTGTCAATCCAAGTTGAAGCATCGCCGGTCTGATGCGGCGATGCCAGCGCCGTTTTTACCGCCAGCATCACGCGGGAAAGTTCGCCGCCGGACGCGGCAAGCCGCAGTTCCCTCGCGCCCTCGCCTTTATTGGGAGCAAGCATGAATTCCACATCGTCCGCCCCCCACGGCCCGCAGACAAGGTTTGCCTGACCGCCGGGTATCGGGCCCTTGGGCGCAAGGTTTACTGAAAAACGCGCCCCCGGCATTCCAAGGCTGCCAAGAATTTCCGTTATGCGGCAAGATAGTTTTTCTGAAGCCGCCCTGCGCTTAGCGCTCAGCGCGGCGGCCTGCCGGGCTATTTCCTTTTCCAACGCGCTTATCTCCGCCCGCTGCTGTTCGCGCTTTTCTTCCGAAGCGGAGAGCGCCTCTATTTCGGCGGCGGCGGCGTTCCGGTAGGCCAGGATAGCGTCCTCGACATTCACAGCGCCTGCGTCATTATTAGCGCTAACGCTATTATTAGCGCCGTACTTCCGTTTAAGGCGTTGAATCAACGCGAGCCGTTCCTCGACAGCTTCAAGACGCGCTGGATCAAAAGTAAGAGAGCCGCGATAGGAACGTAATTCGCCGGAAAGGTCTTCCGCCTCGTAGTAAAGGGCGCTAAGGCGCTGTTGAATCCCGGACAGACTCGCGTCAAACACGGCGGCGGCGTCTATACTGGACCTGACTTTACGGGAAAGGCTCAAAATTGATGTTTCACCGTCAAAAAGAGCGGCGGACGCCGCCTCAACACCGCTTGAAAGTTTTTCAAACGCGGCAAGTCGCGCCGATTCGCTTTCAAGTTCACGGCTTTCACCGCTTTTAAGGGCGGCTTTATCGATTTCATCTATAGAAAATGTCAATAATTCTATGCGGGAAGCCTTGTCCCGTTCCGAGACAAGGCTGTTTTCAAGATTTTTACGTTTTTCAGCAAGTTCTACAAACACGCGGTTGAACGCAAAGGCTTCTTCTTCCAGCCCGGCGAAACGGTCAAGACAGCGGCGTTGGTTGTCTTTGCTGAGCAGGGACTGGTGAGCGTGCTGCCCCAGCAGATCGAACAAAAATCCCATGAATTCGGCAAGTTCTCCCCGCGAAAACGGCGCTCCCTGTATCCAGATTGAACCCCGCCCCGAGGTTTTTATCACACGGCGCACTGTAAGACGGCCGTCTTCCGTCTCAATATCATGCGCTTCAAGCCAATCCCGCGCGTCCTTGTTGTGTTTGTCTATGGAAATCACCACCGACACGGAAGCCTCGTCCGCTCCGCCGCGGATTACGGAACTTTCGGCCTTTGCTCCAAGCAAAAAACTCAACGCGCCGACCACTATGGATTTACCGGCGCCCGTTTCTCCGGTAAGTATCGTTAAACCGTCCTCGAACGAGATTGACAGGTTGTCGATTAACGCATAATTGCGTATCGAAAGTTCTTCAAGCATCGTATTTTCCGGCGGCTACAGAGGCTAGTTTACTGTGCAGCGCTTTATAAAATGCGGCGCGGTCGCAGGCAACGAGTCTTGCTTTATTCGCGCTGCGCCTTATTATAACAATGTCCTTTGGTTCGAGTGTCTCGGTAAGCTGCCCGTCTATGGTAAGCAGTACGCCGCTCCTCTGCTCCGGCCCGATTTTTATTGTAATTGGACATTCCGCAGGCAGTACGATGGGGCGGGACATCAGGGTAAACGGGCATATCGGGTTCAAAATGACGGCTTCTATCTCCGGATCAATTATGGGGCCGCCCGCCGATGAGCTGTACGCGGTGGAGCCGGTGGGTGTCGCGGCTATTAGTCCGTCCGACCGGTAGTTCCCTATGTGTGTATCCTCCGTCCACGCTTCAAGGCGTATTGTTTTAGCGATGCCGGACGCTGAAATTACCGCGTCATTCAGGCAGACTTGCGCAAAAACGTTTTTCTTGCCGCGTTCTACGTTTACTTCAAGCATTAGCCGTTCCGACACTATGAGTTTTCCTTCGTTCCACTCCGAAAAAACGTTAAGCCACTGTGACGGGTGTACCGATGCCGTGAATCCTAAGGTTCCAAGGTTGATGGGTATGATGGGCGTCCCTAAGCCGGCAACTGTCCGCGCCGCAAAAAGTACTGTCCCGTCTCCGCCCAGGCTGAACGCAATGTCAAAGTTGTTTTCATCAATGGGTACGCCGTTGAACGAGTGCGCGCGTATTTTACAGCCGCGTTTGATGAGTGTGTCTTTTATCTCCAAAGCGAGTGTATTGGCGGCGCTCTTTTGTGTGTTCACGATTAATAGTACATTCATGCTAACCCTTTGTTTAAGCGGATAACCATGCTCTCTTATACCAAAAACCGCGCAATTTGTTAACCCCCGCCAGCCATTTGCCATGGAGGCACATGCGCTCCGCGCCGGCATACCCAAAGCGAACTTTACTCCGTGCCTTAGGGTTTGAAAAAAGCGCTTTGCATACGCGCCCGCCAGCCCGCCAGCGGGTTTCAATGCGCTCCGCGCCGGCATACCGGAAGCGGACTTCAACCTCTGCCTTAGGGTTTGAAAAAAGCGCTTTGCATACGCGGCTGCCTTAGGGTCTTTGCCTTCCCCACCATGATAATTTGTGTCGCCATTTATGGCGCAATTAGTGTAATTTGCGGCTAATTTTTCAATTCAGGAGGGCGGAGAGACTGTTGGTTCGATAGCGGCCTTCGATAGTTTGCCTCCGCTTCGATAATTTGTGTCGCCATTTATGGCGCAATTAGTGTAATTTGTGGCTAATTTTTCAATTCAAGAGGGGGGCGCTGTTTCCATACATTATTGACCGCAGAAGAGTTTCTTGCGGCGCCCCCGCCCAAAACGGCACGCTCTCTTAGTGAGCGTGTGCTTGGGTAAGGCAGCATGGCGTAGGCCTCAAAAAACTTACTGTTGCCTATAAATGTTTAAAGCCGCTGTCTACAGCCCGCCTACGGCAGTCTTCCGCCACCCCCACCGGCCAGCCGGTTTCAATGCGCTCCGCGCTGGCATACCCAAAACAGCATTCACTCCGTACCGTCAGGTACGAAAATGGCAATTTGCATACGCGGCTGTCATTCCTCATTTATGACCAACGCGCTTCCCCGTCTTACCTTTTCCTTTTTCCTTCCTCACTCCTCATTGCTAACTGCTCATTGATAATTGTTAATTCCTCATTTCTTACTTCTTACCTTTTCCTTTTTACCTTTTTCCTTCCTCACCCCTCATTGTTAATTGTTCGTGAGGTCAGCGTTTTTTCAATATCGGTAAGAATTGAATCAAGTTCCGCAAGGCGAATCAAGACCAGGGCCGTGTTTTTTTGTTCTAACTTATCACAAGCCCCATTAAGAAGTTTTTGGAATATGAGCGCCCCGTCAAACGCGGGTTGTGTATCGGCTTTCATTGAGTTGTTAAATCCGGAGCTAATGCGGCTGCTTCAAGCCCTGCGGGATGTTCCTCGGCGTTTAAAGAATCGCCCACTGAACGAATAAAAATTACAGCCCCGATCAGAGCAATGAGTATTAGCATTAATTTACGCATTATTTTCTCCAAAAACAGTTATCCGCGGACAAGTCGGTTTCAGTATTGAAACAGGCTCAATTGTTAAGGGAACGCAAAGCCAACAGTGACGCCGCGGAGGAAGTTTTACATCCCTGTCGTAAGCGTACTACTATCATTTAATATATTCAAGAGGATTTACAGCTCTGCCGTTCTTGTAAATCGCGAAATGCAAGTGAGGCCCCGTGCTTCGTCCGGTGCTGCCAACCGCTCCTATTTTTTCATTCTGGTCAACACGCCCGCCTTCTTTCACGGCTACCGAGCTAAGGTGGGCGTACATGCTTTGAAAACCGCCGCTATGCGTGATGATAATATAGTTGCCGAATACCGAACTGTAAGAAACCGATGAAACCCTGCCGTCCGCCGCCGCTTTTACCGGAGTTCCTGTATTCGCGGCAAGATCAACCGCGCTGTGATAGCGGCGCAGTCCGGTAAAGGGGTCTTTGCGCCAGCCAAACGAAGAGCTAAGCCGCCCGCGTACCGGATAAACAAAAAGTTCCCCAAGCGCCATTTTTAATTCATCAGAGCGCATCTTCGCGCCGGGCAGGAATAGAATATCACCGGCATTGATGTCGTCATTTTGAATATCATTGGCATCCAAAATCGCTTCAATGGCTACGTTCATTTTGTCCGCGATTTTCTGATAGCTGTCTCCCTTTGCTATTGTGTAGGGTATCCCGTCCATATTCGGGACGCGGAGAATTTCCCCCTCACGAAGCAGGCGGGCGTTGTGCAGATTGTTAGACGCTATGATTGCGTCCAGCGAAAGGCTGTTGTCGGCGGCTATTTTCGATACGCTGTCGCCTTTTTTTACGGTGTAATTACTCCACGAAAAAGTCTCTGTTACAGGAACAGGCAGTTTTTCAGGCAGATGCGCCCGTTCCTCTAAAGTCCCCAGCGCGTAAGCAAGCATCTTTCTTCGCGTAAAGGCATCCGCCTCCGGGTTAATCTGAATTTCGTTATCCTGCCAAAGCAGCGCATAGTACGCAAAAAAACCTAATATAACCAGGCAGACACTTAGAATTATGAATTGCGGCGTAAATATGGTTTTCTTTGCGGCAGGGGCGGAAACCGGAGCGTCATAGTAAGAGGGTGAAATATTTTCATCAGTGTCCGCGTATTTATTATTTTCCACCGCCGTTCTGGGCTGAGGAATCCGTTTTTTATGAGCCGGATTTTGACGGATCTGGTCTATACCTTTCAACGCGGCGCTGCCTTGAAATACATATACGTTTTTACGGGGTACGACGTGTTGTGACTTTAAAATACTGTCGGTTTTATTGTTCATCCTAGTTGCTTTATCGACATGCAAGCGGAGTTTGTTTATACTTAGACTTAAATACGAAAGCCTAGTGTCTTGACATCTTTCAAACTGTTGGTAGCGGTCTCAAGACTGGAAGAAGAATATTTTACCTCAAAGTCGAAAAAGTCGAAGAAGGAAAGAGTAAAGAAAGGATCTCTTAAAAACTTATTCTACTTCTTACAAGATGACTCTTGGCTTCGATATAGAATGCTTCGATTAGAATTTTATGAAAAAAAAAGAAGACGGCGCGATACTACGCGATATATTACTAGCTTTAAGTTTTGCGTTTATCCTTAAATTATTTTTTTTTGATTTTATGATAACGCAGGGGGAGTCTATGAAGCCCGCGATAAAAGACGGCAGCGTGCTGATAATAAACCGGCTTGCGTACGGTTTTCGTCCGCCCCTGCTTAACAATTATTTGTACCGCTGGGCCTTTCCGGACGAGGGAAATGTGATCGTTTTTTATACTCCGGCAGGTGATTTAGCGGTTAAACGTTGTGTAAAAGTGCTGAATGACGGCCGCTTTATCGCGTTGGGGGACAACAGTCTGGAATCTTACGACTCGCGTTCTTACGGGCCTGTTTCTGTCGATAATATACTTGGCAAGGTTGTAGGAATAAAATAATTATGGAACAAGATCAAGCGCCCCCTCCCAAAAAAATAAGATTCATAATCTTCATAGTCTTTTTAGTAGTAATTACCGCGGGTATCATATCAAAGTATGCCGTACTGATGCTGCAGCCGGAAAAAACCGTTACGCGAAAACAGTCTTTAACGGCGGATAGGGGGCAAATTCTTGATAGAAACGGCAGGCTTCTTGCTATTCAGACCCGTTTTGGCAATGTTACCGTGTGGAGGCCGCAGACCGGCGACCTTAACGCCCTTGCCGCGCTTCTTTCTCCTATCCTTGATATGAGCGAATCCGCGATAATTGATAAAATAAATCTTTCCGCAACGGATTTTATTTATTTGAAAAAGCAGGTTGACAGGGATACATTACGCAAAATAGATGAGCTTGCCGCGGCGCGTATGATAGACGGCGTAGGTATAGAGCCTGTCATGGGAAGAATATACCCTGAAGGCCCGCTTGCGGGACAGATAATAGGTTTTACCGGTGACGAAAATATTGGACTTGCCGGCATAGAGTACGCTTTTGACGCCGAACTTAAGGCAAAAGCAGGTAACTCAATAGAATCTGTAGGCGGAATTGCCGGAAATCAAGTTGTTTTAACGATAGACGCGACAATTCAGTATTTACTGGAAGAAATCGCGGAAAAAACGCTCACGGAAAATCAGGCCGAAGCCGTAATGCTTTTGGCTATGGAACCTCGTTCCGGTGAAATACTGGGCGCGGCAACAATGCCCGGTTTTAACCCAAACCAGTTTAAAGAAAGCGGCGAACAGGCGCGTATGATACGCCCCGTGGTTTGGGCTTATGAACCCGGCTCCGTTTTCAAAGTTTTTTCGCTTGCGGCTATATTGGATTCGGCGGCAATTACCCCGCAAACTACTTTTTACTGCGACGGCGCCTATACGCATACAACAAACCTTGGCGAAAGCATCGTAATAAATTGCCTTGGCGCCCACGGCCTGGTTGACGCGCGTAAAATTATCACCTATTCGTGCAACGCGGGCGCGGCTTACGCCTCGGACAAGATGGGCAAAACCCTGTTTTACGACGGCATTCTTAAACTAGGTTTTGGGAAAAAAACAGGCTCCGGGATGCCGGGCGAAACAGCGGGTTTTTTACGGCAGCCGGACCGCTGGTCGGAACGTACCAAACCGACTATCGCCATGGGCCAAGAGATTGCCGTGTCCGCGCTGCAAATGCTTCAAGCCGCTACCGCGATAGCGAATGACGGCGTTATGGTTACTCCCCACATTGTACTGCAAATTGAGGATGCCGATGGCAAAAATCCGCGAAAGCCGAATCTGCCGGCCCCGGTGCGGGCATTAAACGCGCAGACGGCGCGGGAAATGCGTTCTTACATGACGGATGTAACTTCATCCATCGGAACAGGCTACCGCGCCAATATCGGCGACATTCCGCTTGCCGTCAAAACCGGTACAGCTCAGCTCATCGATAGTAAAACGGGCAAATACTCGGACACAGACTTTATCGCAAGCTGTATCGCGCTGCTGCCGGCAGATGAGCCCTCGCTCGTGCTGTATATTGTAATCATTAAACCAAAAGGCAGTTCGTATTTAGGCGGACGCATAGCCGCCCCGCCAATCCGTGAAAGCGCCGAGGCTCTGATAAATTATATCGGAATTCCGCGCGGCAGAAATCAAACGGCGAGCCATACCGGAAAGATACTGCTGCCGTCTGTCAACACCCCTTTAATTACAGACACAATTCCCGACTTTACGGGTTATTCAAAACGCCAACTGCTGCCGCTGCTGCTGCGCGACGATCTTAACATAAATCTAAACGGAGACGGTTATGTTGTCAGCCAAAGCCCCGCCGCTGGAACCGCGCTGGATCAGAACGCGGTGATCTATCTTGAACTGAAATGAACCTCTTTGACCGGTGGGAGGTAAACAAGGAAAAAGTAAAAGGTAAGAAGGAACAAAGAATGATTGGGGGGGGGGGGGGGTAGCAGTGAGGAATTAGCAATGAGGAGTGAGGAGTGATGAGTGATGAGGTAAAAAGGAAAAGGTAAGAAGGAACATAACAATGAGGAGTGAGGTAAAAAGGTAAAAGGTAATGAGAAACCCGCTGGCGGGGGGGTGG
The DNA here is from genome assembly GCA_031265535.1 of Spirochaetaceae bacterium. Lineage (GTDB taxonomy): Bacteria > Spirochaetota > Spirochaetia > Treponematales > Breznakiellaceae > JAIRMY01. The sequence continues at coordinate 9,272 of JAISCO010000058.1, forward strand.
GGGGTGGCGGAAGACCACTGTCAACAAGTTAAGGGAACTGGATACCCCCACCTCCCTGTTTCCTCAACAGTTTGATTTGTGGTTGTGGTGGAAATGAGGCTTCTTTAGGTATTCTTTCCTCTTTACTTTACGGCCATGCCGTACCGGCACTATCCGCCGTCTTATCTCCACTACCAGTTCCTTATATAAATGACTTCGTACAAGTGGATCATCCGCTATCAGTACCCCCACAAGCCGGTCTTTCAGAACACCCACCTCATGGTTCACCTTGGCCCGGTATTCGTACAGCCGCTTCTTCCTCTATCTCATCTTCTCCCAAATTCGTTATCAGCGCTTCCCGTTCCCCGTTCTTCAACAAAAACACTATAGCGCGGGTCTGTACTTCTTTCGAAAGCCTTATTGTCCCACTTCCATTTCCCATATTATCTATTTGGGAATTGAACCCTTTCTGTACACGCGTCACATACAGAAGCCCTTTATCCTCTATATACTTTATGAGGTCTTTAGACAGGTAGCCATAGTCGAATATCACCAGCGATTTCTTTACCACGCTTTCAAAGTCCATGCCGGCAAGCGCGTCAAGTTGTTTCTTCGCCAGGCTCCGCTCATCCTTTTTCAACAGTTCTATTTTCGCGTCAACGATGATGTCGTTCTCTATGTCTACCAGCGCTGACGCGCGGGCTGTTGCCGCGCTATGTTCATGCCCGGTCGCCTCATAGTATTTACGTAGGGCGGCATCAGGCGGCAGGATTATGTGGCTTCCGTCTATCGCCATCGGCAGATACCCACGCCAGTCCTTCAGTTCCTCGTTATAGCTTCCCCTCACTGTCGCGCGGAATAACTCCAAGAAGGCTTCCCATTTAACCTTTTTCCGTGCCAGGCTGAACGCCTGTTGGGTCATGTATACCACCTCTTTTATCTTGGGAAAAAACCGTTCAAGGGCGTTTTGCGAACTTTCCTTTACCATGCCGAGCATGAAGTAAATCAGCTCTATGAACGGCATTTTACGCTTCCGGCTGAAATCCCGTGGTTGCTTCTTCGAACGCTTTTCATATTCCGCCGTTTCTACCAAGCTTTTGACTTCTTCAAAAACCGTTTTTTTCTATGTTATCCCTCTTATATGCCTATATATCACCATCTTAGAAGGATGTCTAGGAACTCCCGCCCTTAACTTGTTGACAGTGGGAAGCCTCCCCTTTTTATATTTTCTTAATAGAAGCACTATAAAAACTCGCAAAACTAAGACGGGGGAGATATATGTAGTAAGTGAGTGATAAATGCCGGTTACTGCTACATTTATGGGGTTTCTACGCAGTGGCGGGGCTTTCTCGTTTCAATATAGGCATTTTAGAAACTGGATAGGCGCTTGACTATATACGGAAGTGTTGTTACTATATATAGAAACAACAGCGGACTAATCCGCATTGAGAGGGAATTATGAATAAATTGATTTTTTATGTATGCGCGGTCGCGGCATTTGCGGGATTAACGCTTTATTCTTGCAATAAAACAAAATCAAACGCCATAGAAACACAACCGGCAGTAAAAATAGGCATCGCGAAAATTGTGCAGCATCCGGCGCTTGACACCATTGAACAAGGAATACAAGACGGATTGGGGGAGCGGAATATAACGGCCGTCTACGATTTGCAGAATGCCAATGGCGACATGAGCACTGCCGCGCAGATTGCGGCTAAATTCAAAACGGAAAAGGTTGATATAG
>JAISCO010000075.1 GCA_031265535.1 Spirochaetaceae bacterium
TTTCTCGCCCGCTTCAAAAGATATGTCGTTGATTTTTGTTTTGAACAACGCATCTTCAAGTGTATTAATGGTGATAGGCAGGTCCGGCGGCAGGGTTACACCCTCCACCGCTTCGTACAGCCCCCTAAGGGTGTTTTCTTCCCCGAACAATAACGAAAAAACGCTGCTTTTATACTCTCTGTTGGCGCCCATATAACCTCCACAAAAAGTATATCGCACATAGGGGAGAAAGGAAAGGGGCTTCCTTCTTACAGCAACAATTCCGATTGTGGATACATGAAGAATTTTATAAACCGCGAAGTCAAAGAAGTCGAATAAGTTTTTAAGCCCCCCCCCCCCCCACGTAAATAAGGAAAAAGGAAGAGGGAGGAAGGAAAACGTGTTAATTGCTCATTTCAGAGCCTATCGCCCTTGCCTTATCTAAAGCCGCCTCTTTCATTGTTACTTGAGGCTGTTTCAAAACTTCAGTTTTGGAACAGCAACCTTAGATTTAATGGAAAAAGCGGGCCGGACTTTAGTCCGATTAGACCGCTTTTTCCAATATTTTTATTCGCAGTGGGGTTTAATACCCCGTCGCAAACTTGTTTGCGCGCTTGCGGCAGGGATGCTCATACCCAATTTTCTATTCTTAAATCAGCTATCCTTTCAAATTCTTTTACATTGTTTGTTACCAGTATTAAACCCAACGATTTGGCATGCGCCCCTATTAACATATCATACGGACCTATTAAACATTTTCTGTCCTTTAAATCCTTTTTTATCTTTCCAAATTCTTTTGACGCTTTTCCGTCAAATGGTTTTACATCAATTATTGTTAAAAATTGCATTAACGCGATTTTATTTTTTTCTTTATATTGACTATTTTCATTCCCATATTCAAGCTCCGCTAATGTTATTGTTGAAATTGCTAAACCGGCCTTCCTTTTATTCTGTAACTCTTTTAGTACATATTCCGTTTTCTTTTTGATAATGTATATACACATATTTGTATCGAGCATATACATTATATTTCCTCCCTTTCCTGATTTCCCCCCTGATCCCTCTCTTCTGAAAAATAATCGTCCGAAAAATTATTTACCCCATGTAAAAATGTCTCCCATTCTTTGTCCATTGGGAATATAATCACCGCGTCCCCTATTTTTCGAATATATACGTCATTCCCCTTAAACTGGTATTCTTTTGGAAGCCTTACCGCCTGGCTTCTCCCGTTAATAAACAAACGTGCTGTCTGCATATATTTACTCCTCAATTCAATATATACCATGATATATATTATGTCAAGTAATACGCTAACACGGAACAATGAGCAATTAACAATTAACAATGAGCAATTAAACAGATTGCGCCATAAATTGCGACGCAAATTATCGGGGTAAAGGCAAAACCCTGACCGCAGTTATCGAAGCGAACGCCTCTCCGCCGCCAACGGCGCAAACAAGTTTGCGTTGGTGGCAAAACGCTAACGCGGAGCGTATGTAAAACCCGCTGGCGGGCGGAGCGTATGTAAAACCCACTGGTGGGTCGACATGCGGGAGCTTTTTTGATAGTATTTTTTTATGAAACACAGACTCATTAGCTCCGCGCTGCCTTATGTGAACAATGTCCCGCACCTTGGGAACCTGATACAAGTGCTGTCCGCCGACGCGTTCGCCCGTTTTTGCAGACTGCGCGGGTATGAAACATGTTACGTATGCGGAACAGACGAGTATGGAACCGCGACAGAAACCCGCGCCGCGGAAGAAGGGATAAGCCCGCGCGAATTATGCGACAGATACTGGGCGATTCATGATGAAATATACCGCTGGTTTAACATAGCCTTTGACAAATTTGGACGCACATCTACACCGATTCAGAGCGAGGTTGTACAGGACATATTTAAAAAACTGGACGCGGCGGGATATATTTCCGAAAAGACCATTGAACAATTGTACTGCCCCGCGTGCGAGCGTTTTTTGGCGGACCGTTATGTACGCGGCGTTTGCCCGCATTGCGGCTATGACGGGGCGCGGGGCGACCAGTGCGAGGCTTGCGGAAAACTGCTTGACCCCACCGAGTTAAATGCTCCCCAATGCGTAAGCTGCGGCACAAAGCCGCAGTTAAAATCAACCAAACACTTATATATTGATCTGCCAAAACTGCGCGGCAGACTTGAAAAATGGATAGGCGAGGCTTCCACGCGCGGGAAATGGGCAAAAAACGCCGTACAGATGACGCAGGCATGGATACGGGACGGACTTCACGAGCGGGCGATTACACGCGATCTAAAATGGGGCATCCCTGTGCCTAAGGCAGGTTTTGAAGAAAAAGTTTTTTACGTGTGGTTTGACGCGCCTATAGGCTATGTGTCGATAACAGGCTGCTTGGCTCAGGATAGAGGGCTGGATTGGAAGAACTTTATTGATAAATGGTGGAAGGATCCGGAGAATGTAGAACTTTTTCAATTTATCGGCAAGGATAACATCCCGTTTCACGCGGTAATTTTTCCGTCAACCCAGCTTGGTTCAGGCGAAAACTGGACCATGCTCCACCATTTAAGCAGCACGGAATACCTTAACTATGAGACGGGCAAGTTTTCCAAATCCAAAGGCGTGGGCGTTTTCGGCACGGATGTGATGGAAACAGGAATTCCTGCCGATGTTTGGCGCTTTTATATATTCTACAACAGACCGGAAAAGTCGGACGCCGTTTTTGTCTGGAAGGATTTTGGCGAAAAAGTAAACTCGGAACTTATCGGCAACTTTGGCAATCTGGTGAACCGCACCCTTTCATTCGTCAGCCGCTATTATGACGGCATCATACCGCCTCCACAAGATGGTCAGCTTGAAAAAACGGAGCTGTTTTGGAAGACTGTCCGGGACTACGAGGCGGCGATAACTGAAAAACTTGAATGGGCGGAACTTAGGGATGCTTTTCATCTGATATTCGAGCTGTCGTCCTTTGCCAACAAAACTTTTCAGGACGGAGAGCCCTGGCGGACAAGGAAAGATGACCCGCCGGCAGCCGCCGCGCTAATACGCAGCCTGTGTTTCATTGTCCGCGATCTTGCCACACTGGTATCGCCTTTTATACCGGAGTCGGCGGAAAAGATAGCCGGTTTTTTTGGCGTTACTGTCGCCGCGTGGAATGACATCGGTAAGCCTGAAGGATTGGAACGAGTGCGGACGAGCGCCGTCTTATTCAACAAACTTGAAGACGCGCAGATCGCCGCTCTGCGGGACAGGTATTCCGGAGCTCAGAGTGAGCGCGCTCATTCTGGACAGAAAAAAGAGGGCGCAGAGGATTCGGCGGGGCCGGCGGCTGTTGCGGATTCAGCGGCTCCAGTGGGGTCGCCGGATATTCCGTTAGACAAGCGTTTTACGGAAAGCGTAGACTTGCGCGTCGCAAAAATCGTAAAGATTGAAAAGCATCCAAAGGCGGATAAGCTGTATATCGAGACGCTGGATATTGGCGGCGAGGAACGGATAATTGTTTCGGGGCTGGTTCCATTCTACAAAGAGGAAGAACTGCTGAACAAGCATATAATTGTGGTATACAACCTTAAACCGGCAAAACTGCGCGGCGTGGAAAGCCGCGGTATGCTGCTGGCGGCGTCCTGCAAGGATGCTGAAAGCGGGGATGAAATTGTAGAGGCGCTTGATGCCGCCGGAGTTTTGCCCGGCTCCAGGGCGCATCTTGAGGGGCTGGAGTCTCCCGCCGCCGCGCCGCCGGAGATAGACATTGACACATTCTCCGCGATACCGGTGGAGGTGAGGGATAACACGGTTTATATAGGCGGGCGTGCGCTGTGTCTGAACGGAGCGGCGCTTAAAACTGTTCGCGTGGCAAACGGCGAGGCGCATTAGCAGCCTGTTGCACTTGTAGGTTTTTGCGTCACTTTGTGCCTAAAAAACCACGATTTGTGGGTTGCTTTGGGAGTTTGCAAGGTAAAAAATCGCCTAATCGGCGATTTTTTGATATTTTTTGCGCGAAGCGCAACAAACTCTTAGGCGCGGTGGAGAATATGATGGCAGGGAATAGAACTTTACGCGGCGTATTGATACCGGCGGCTTTTGCGGTATTTTTTACCGTTGTGCCGTCAATACTGATAAAACTGGATATTATTGACGCATACATTGCGCAAATCATCACGGTAGCGGGCGTAAACGCGATTCTCGCGGTAAGCGTAAATATGATTACCGGTATAACCGGACAGCTTTCCATAGGTCAGGCCGGTTTTATGGCGATAGGCGCGTATTCATGCATCTTTTTTAACCTTAACCTGGGGCTGCAACTGCCGCTCGCGGCGATTCTTGCCGCCCTGCTGACCGCGTTTACGGGTTTCCTTATCGGTTTTCCCACGTTAAAGCTTACCGGGGACTATCTGGCCATTGTAACGCTCGGTTCAGGTGAAATCATCCGCGTAATACTGACAAACTTGCGCGGCGTTACCGGCGGCGCTAACGGCAGGCAGTTTCCAACCGTGTTGTCATTTTCGCCCGATCTTTCATTCTTTACCGTTACGCTTTCTCTCGTGATAATAGTGTGCCTGCTGCAAAATTTTCTTCGTTCCAGTTTCGGCAGGGCAATTCTAGCTGTCCGTGAGGACGAAATCGCCGCGAATTCGTGCGGCGTCGGGGTGTTCCGGTACAAGATGATAGGCTTTGTAAGCGCCTCGTTTATCGCCGGTATAGGCGGCGCCCTGTATGCCATGGTGATTGGTTTTGTAAAGCCGGATGTCGCCTCGTTTACCAAAAGCATAGACTATCTGATTTTTGTCGTGCTGGGCGGTATGGGTTCCATGACGGGCGCTATTCTTGCCGCTTATGTTCTTACTTACTTGCAGGAATTCCTGCGTTTTCTGCAAGATTATCGTCTGCTGATATATCCGCTGATACTGATTGTCGTCATGCTGTACCGTCCGCAGGGGCTACTCGGCATGAAGGAGCTTTCTTTTGTCCGGCTTTGCGCCCGCATTTTCAAACGAAAGAACGGCGCGGCGCGGCGTTGACCACCTCACTCTCACAGATGAACGCACCCAATATACGCTAGTGTCTTGACATCTTTCAAACTATGGGTAGCGGTCTCAAGACCGGAAGAAGAATATTTTACCCCAAAGTCGAAAAAGTCGAAGAAGGAAAGAGAAAGAAGGGGGCCTCTTAAAAACTTATTCGACTTATTTGACTTCGCGGTTCATAAAATTCCTTCGTGTACGAACACTAATATGTCTCGTTGTTCATCGCTTCAAACTGGCCGCGGACATTTTGAAGCAGATCAAGCTCGCGGTTTAGCGTCTTTTCATAGTCCAAGCCGCCGCTTTCCATGCGCGCGGCCTCGTCTTCCCAGAATTGGACGCGCTGTAAATTGATAAAACGAAAGCGTTTGTCAAGCGCCTTTTCCGACCATTCTTTGGCGCTGTTCCAGTAGTACAACGCCGTGCGGTAACATTTTTCGGCGGTGTCAAGGCTGTCTAAATTTTGCTCTTTCCAAGGCGCGTTATAAAAGTAAGCGTTCCGTTTATTCCATTTGTTCCCCAGAAAAATATACTGTTCGATGAGTTTAAGGTTGATGTGCATCATAAAAAGATAGCGGTATTTTTCCCACTGTGTTTCATTTTCTATCAAGGCTTCGGCGTAAAGCGGGTTGCAAAAATCGGCGGCCAGAGCCTTTTCAAGCCAATAGATATTTTCCATTGTGTCGTCGGGATACTGTATGTGGTGCAGGTGGTAAAGGCGGTAAAATTGCTCCTTGTATGTAACAATATATGCGTCAAGCGGCGCGGTGTTTGTAAGCAGTAAAATTATGCCGGAGCAGGCCGCGAGGATGTTTTTAATGATTTTCCCGCGGGCGCTCTTGTGATTCATCTTGTGATTTATTGAAGGGTACACTCTTTCATTATCGGCAATATGCTGATATTTTGCCAAACCGCAAGCGCGACGGAAGCTGCCGGCGCGGCGGCGTCTATTATTACTACGCGGCTGCCTTCGGCGCGGCATACATCCAATAGGCTGAGGTACCGCTCGCGTACTTTAATTTGGAAATTTATCCGCTCATAGATGTCTTTTTGTGAACGTTTTTTTAAGCGCTCAAACGCGGCGCGCGGGTCTATGTCAAAGTATAAAAGCAGTTCCGGCGCGGGAAAGTCTTTGTTTAGCGCGTCCGGCAGTTCGCCGCCGCATTCGATCCCCTGGTATACCCGCGAGGAGAGTGTGTAGCGGTCGCATATAACGAGGCTGCCCTGACGCGCAAGCGTGATTATGCCGTCTTTTTTGTACAGGTGTTCGGCACGGTCTGCCGAAAACAAACGCGCCATAGTTTCGCTTTGCAGTTCTATGCCGCCGCGAAGAGCCTCGCGCAGAATATGTCCCACCGGACCGTCCGTAGGCTCAAATGTGGAAATTAAGGGGGGAAGCAGTCCCGTTCTGTCCTCGTCAAAGCTCTGTTTGATTATTTCAAGCTGCGTGCTGGTGCCGCTGCCGTCCCCGCCTTCGAATACGGCAAAATTTTGCAAAACCGCCATATTTCTGTTTTATCCGCGTAATTTTTGAACGATTGCGGCTTTGTCCGCGGCGTTAAAAAATGTAGAGCCGGTAACAAGGATGTCCGCTCCGGCAGAGATGGCCTGCCTCGCCGTGCTTTCGTTGATCCCGCCGTCAACCGATATTAAAAACTCAAACCCGCCCTCCAGCCGCCGCCGCGCTAATTGTTCGACTTTTGTAAAGCATTCTGTAATGCAGCTTTGTCCGCCATAGCCCGGGTTTACTGTCATCACCAGCACAAGGTCGGTAAACGGCAGCAGGCTGTCAAGGGCGCTTGCCGGTGTGGAGGGGACTATGCTTACTCCCGCTTTTTTCCCAAGCTGCCGGATTTTTTGGATGATACGGTGCGCGTGAACCGCCGCTTCCAGATGAAAGCTTATGTAATCCGCCCCCGCGCCGGCAAAGTCGTCCAGTTGGTTTTGCGGTGTTTGTGTCATAAGGTGTACGTCAAATTTCAGCGCTGTTCTTCCGCGCAGGTCGGCCGTCATTTTTGCGCCAAAGCTTATCGGCGGTACAAAATTACCGTCCATCACGTCTATATGTACCCACTCCGCGCCTGAAGCGGCTATGTCGTCAATCGCTTTCCCCATATTTGAAAAATCCGCGCTCAGTATAGACGGCGCAATCAATGCTTTTCTCATTCTCCCATCATACCGCACCCGCCAGCAGTTTTCAACGCCCGCCAGCGGGGTCCCATGCGCTCCGCGCCGGCATACCGGAAGCGGACTTTGCTCCGTGCCTTAGGGTCCGACAACGGCGCTTGCATACGCGGCTGAGGGCAGTTTTTTGTACATAAGGGCGCATTTTTGGCGCGGCAGCGCCAAAAACCGGGCTTTCCGCTCCAATTCCGCAAACTTTACCGCAGGTAAAGTCCGTTACCTACGGTAACTCTTGCGGGATTTCCGCTGCAATCCC
>JAISCO010000220.1 GCA_031265535.1 Spirochaetaceae bacterium
CGAAGCCCGAAGCCCGAAGCCCGAAGCCCGAAGCCCGAAGCCCGAAGCCCGAAGCCCGAAGCCCGAAGCCCGAAGCCCGAAGCCCGAAGCCCGAAGCCCGAAGCCGCAATAGTTTTATGATGATGCGTCAAAGCCATACGCCATTTTAGTATGCTTGTGTAAACAAAGTCAATGGGTCGCAATACGGTGGAAATTGTCAATTTCAGCAGTTTTACTTTTACAATTTCGTTACAAACCTTACCCGGCAGCAAGTCAAAATTTGCTTTATAAAAATAGAAAAACCGCCACGTATTCAAAACAGCGCTCAGCAATTCCTTAAAAAACATCCAACCGTAATGTCCTACGAAAAATCGGGCGCTAAAGCCTTATCGTATGCGGTGGCAATATCTCGCGCCACGGCCAGCCGCTTTATCGTAAAACGCGCTCAATGTTTCGCGCCGGGGCGACAACGAAAAAATGGGGGCGGGGGGTTAATCCGCTTGGTAAAAATAGATAATGACGGGGGATGAGGCGCGGCTTAGAACGCGGTTATTGTCTATGCTTGAAGCCGGTATATATTCTAGACGGATGCCGCCAAGTCCCGCCCCCGTATCTATCGTGTAAAAAAAGTTTACCGGTACATCCTGTCCGTTGATGGACTTGAATTTGAATGTAAGAGCGCCGTCATATTGTGCCGCGAGATTTGGCGGCAGAAACAAGCGCATCTCTATCTTGCCGCGCCCAAGAGCGGGCGCGGGTATTACTGTGGAAATCAGCCGGTCAAAGTCCTCCCAAAGGAAGTCCCGCTCTTCGCTCAAATATAGCCGCCCGTAACTGACGCTTGAAAAAATAGGTCCTTCCATATAAATCGTGTTAAAAAGCGCTTCCCGCCGTGTTTCTTCCTGCATAATGATGTCGTTAAGCGGCGCCGGCAGATTTACGAACAGGACTGTCCGGCGGTTTCCGTTTGACGCGTTGCTGCCGGCGGTAAATTGTACGGCTAGAGTTGTTGGGGAGCGCAGTTTCATAGATAAAGCCGCGCCTTCAAAGCGCCATGAATCGCCGCCTTCGGACTGTATGGAACTGTATGGGAATGAATAGTCCGCGTCGGGTAAAAAAATGTTGGCGACGCCGGTGTCTTCGCCGGGTGAAAAGCCCCAATGTTTTGAAAACGCGTCAATGTCTATGTTTCCGCCTTGCAGCATCCCGCCATAGATTTCCGCGACCCAAACTTTGGATAATACATTTTCAAGCCCCGTATCGCGTACGTCTTCCATTTGCGGCGGCGCGGAGTTAAGCGGCCCTATAGTGTGTTTAAAGAGCCGCAGGCGGTAAGAAAAGCAGTAACCGCTTGTGCCGTCCTCTGTAAGCACTCTAAACCATTCGCCGGGCAGCGGGGCGCCTGTGGCGCTGATTGCAGGGTTTCCTTCTACCGGTTTTATGATTTTTATCACTTCTCCTGAGCGCAGCCTGTACACGCGGCGCGCGCCGTTGTCCGGGTCATCGCGTATCGGGAGTCCGTCCTGTAGTGTTTCGGCATAGGCCAACGCGTATTCTTCGAATTCGGCGGCGCGTTTCTTGGCGGCTTGTTTGCTTCCTACAAGTTCCAGTTTTGACAGCGGGATTTCAATTTTTTTATTTTTGTCGTTTGCTTTCCGGTATTCCCGCGGAATTCCGGCTACCCAAACTTTTTCAATGTTGGATTTGATATAAACTTGTAATACTGTGCCGGAAGGTATTCCCTCTTCTTCCGCGGTCCAAAGCAAAACGCCCCAGCCCGGGTTTCTGCGGCAGGAATTGCATAATAATACCATCAATACGGCTAAAATTAGTGGAAAATGCAGCGCTCTCTTCAACACAAAATAATTATATCAAAGTCTATCAAAACACGCCACCCGCCAGCAGGTTTACATGCCCCGCCAGCGGGTTTACATGCGCTCCGCGCCGGCGTACCGAAAACTGTCTTTACTCCGTGCCTTAGGGTCCGCGAATAGCAGTTGCATACGCGGCTGAAAGCATGCCCACGACGGCAATTAGCAATGAACAGTTAGCAGTTAGGAACTTTTTATCTTTTACTTTTTACTTGAAAAAGGGGGGAGCGCATCAATCATAAACCGTCAAAATTTTGAAGTTTTTATGATAAATTTTTTGTCGCTGCTCCCCCACGCTACAAAGGTTTTGCTTCGCAAAACGCTTTTTCGCTACCCCCACCCATTATCAATTAACAGTGAGCAATTAGCAGTGAACAAATGAAGAGCGGGCAGTAACACTTCGATAATCTGTGTAATCTGCGGCTAATCTTCATATTTAGGAGAAGCGCCGCGCTGTTACGAGTAACAGCGCGATGTCGCTTTGGCGGACGCCGGGTATACGCGCCGCCTGCCCCAAGGTAAGAGGCCGGATTTGGCGGAATTTTTCTTTGGATTCGGCGGAAAGCCCCTTAATTTCATCATAGTTTATCATAGGACTAAGCTTTACCGCGTCCATTTTTGACATACGGGCGCTAAAACGTAGTTCTTTTTCGATATAACCCTCGTATTTTATGTCCAAAACAACTCGTTCAAGCCATTCCACAGGATAATTTTCCAATTCGGGGGCAAACTCTCTTATTTGCCGCAAGTCAACACCGGGATGTTTAAGCGCCTGTTCAAGACTTTCGGCGGACGGAGGGGCGGATTTCCTTGCGGCAAGAATTTCCCGTATCACGCCCAGCGCCCGTGCCTTTTGTTCAAAACGTTCCCAGCGTTCTTCATCGGCAAGCCCCAAAGCGCGGGCTTTGGGGGTAAGGCGGCTGTCCGCCGTATCATGGCGCAGCACAAGCCTGTGTTCGGCGCGGCTGGTGAACATACGGTACGGTTCCTTTGTGCCAAGCGTCGTAAGATCGTCAATAAGTACACCGATGTATGCCTCGGCTCTGCCAAGTATGAGCGGCGGCTCTCCGCGAAGTTTTTGCGCCGCGTTTATTCCCGCCATGACGCCCTGAGCGGCGGCTTCTTCATAACCGGAACTGCCGTTTGTCTGTCCCGCTGAAAAGAAACCGGAGAGGCGCTTCGATTCGAGGGTGGGGTACAGGTCCAGCGGGTCAAGATAGTCGTATTCTACGGCATAGGCGGGACGGACTATTCGTGCTTTTTCTAAACCCCGTATTGTGCGGATGTACGCTTCCTGCACATCTTCCGGCATGGAACTTGAAAGCCCGTTAAGGTAAAACTCGTTTGTGTACAGTCCTTCCGGCTCGATAAAAAGATGATGGCTCTCGCGGTCCGGGAAGCGCGTTACCTTGTCTTCGATTGACGGGCAGTAGCGCGGACCCTTGCCGCTTATCTTGCCGCTGTACAGTGGGGACCGGTGTATGTTTTCACGAATTATTTTATGCGTCGCGGCGTTGGTACAGGTGATCCAGCAGGGGATTGACGGGCGGGAAAGCATGTTTTCAGCGCTATAAGCGCTATAATCGAACGAAAACGGCGACGGCGGCTCGCCGTCTTGCCGTTCAAGTCTGGAAAAATCTATGGAATCAGATGCGATGCGGGCAGGCGTGCCTGTTTTAAGCCGGCTCAGCGGGAATCCGCGCCTTCTGAGCGCGCCGCCAAGCCCGATTGCCGCCTTCTCTCCGAGCCTTCCTTCTTGCGTGTCGTATTCTCCGATAAAAATCCTGCCTTCAAGGAAGGTTCCGGCGGCAAGTATCACGGTTTTTGCGGAAATTTTATGCCCCCGCTCAGTCAATATGCCGCAAACTATTGTCTGCGCGCAAACTGCGGTTTGCGCGCAAGCCGCAGTTTGCGGTTCGCCGTCTGTCGTTATCAGATCGACAACTGTGTCCATAAACAGATCAATCCCCTTCTGATTTTCCACAGAACGGCGGGCGAGCGCCTGATACAGCGCCTTATCCGCCTGAGCGCGGGGCGCTTGTACGGCGGGGCCGCGGGACCGGTTTAACACGCGGTACTGTATCATGCTTTGGTCGATGAGCCGCCCCATTTCGCCGCCCAGCGCGTCAATTTCGCGGACTAGGTTGCCTTTCGCGAGTCCGCCTACCGCAGGGTTGCACGAAAGAGCGCCGATTCTATCAGGATTTTGGGTTATCATCAGTACGGAGCAGCCCAGCCTTGCCGCCGCGAGCGCCGCTTCTATGCCGGCGTGTCCGCCGCCTATAACAACGCAATCGTAATCCATCAGGTCTTGTGATTTCGGGAATTCATAAAAGATTTGAGTTTTTCAAATGTCTCTTCGGAAAGGACGTGCTCCATCTTGCAGGCGTCTTTTTCGGCGGTTTCTTCGTTTACGCCCAGTTTTTTACCTAAAAATTCTTTGATTAGTACGTGACGTTCGCGTATTTCTCCGGCGAGTTCCCGTCCTTTCTGGGTCAGTGATACGCTGCCATAGCGTTCATGCCGGATAAGCGCTTTTTCTTCCAGTAGTTTAAGCGCCGTCAGTACGGATGGCTTAGAAAATCCAAGCCGTGCCGCTATATCGGTAACGCGCACTCTTCCTTCGTCTGAAAGAAAGCTCACCATTTCAAGATAATCTTCTTGCGATTGTGTCATAATTATATTCTTCGCAAACTTGTTTGCCGCAAATTTGCGCCTCAGTGGTGAGGCGCTTCATTAAAAAGTTCCTTTGTAAAATTACCATAATAATGCCTTCCCCGTCAATGCCCGCCAGCGGGTTTTCATGCGCCCACCAGTGGGTTTACATGCGCCCGCCAGCGGGATTACATGCGCTCCGCGCTAACATACCCAAAGCGGCCTTCACTCCGTGCCGTCAGGTACGAAAACGGCGCTTTGCATACGCGACACTTTTATCTTTTACTTTTTCCTTTTTACCTCTTCCTTCTTCCCTCTTCCTTCATTGTTAATTGCTAATTGATGTTCGGTTTTTGGGCATAATCGTGGTATATGTTAAACCAGTCCTTGAAGCCCAATCCTTCCAACTCATGATGCCAATATCTAACGAATCGAGTTTCAAACGCGGTATATTTAGGCCAATAAAAATCAAGCGAAGCCGAATCTATGACTATGAAACAATCCGCAAGGAACCGATAAAAACTGTTTGCCGTACTGCCTGCGTCAAATCCGATTTTCTTAAAGTATTCTGTCTGAAAATAAAATTCCGGAGCATTTACCGCTGTTTCAGGTTTTGTTAATTCCGGCGACCACCATTTTATCATGTCTTCTATATGCCCGAACATAAACATATCCGTTATAATTCTTCGGGGCTTGCTGCTGTTAAACGAAAATCCGACAAGACGCGATTTTTGAACCGGCAGGCGCGGAGGAAAAATATCAATTAAATTAAACAAATACTTTTTTATGTTTACCGCGTAAAAACGCTGGTCGGTCCGTGTTTTGATCGCATATTCAAAGCCAAGCTCCCTGACCCGGTTTATGCCGTTCATTGAAGATACAATCTGCATATTTATGTTAAATGCTCCGGCATAATCCGGTTTTTTTGAAAATACAATTTCGTCCGCCGCGTGTCCCGCCGGAATTTCTTCGCCTTCCCATGTAGAAAGTATGATTTTCGTATTTTGAAAATGTTTTTTATAAATCTTGATTGTTTCATAAGTAAAATCATAGTCTTTCAGCGCCGGTCCCTGCATTACTATCGCCATTGGCGGCAGATCCCCGTCGTCATCCGATGCTGTAGTAACATTCACCGAATAGATTGGCCGGTAAAAAAATGTTTTAAAATCAGACCCTTCCACCAGCATTTTTTTATCAGCGTTACGGTTTATCAGATACCGCAAAATCCAAAAAATAAAATACAGGCTTTTATAAACAAGTAAAGCGGCCTTTTTTACAATACCGGTATGCATAAGCTTTGATATGACAATGTACCTGCTAATAGATAACGGCTTTTTTCTTTTCATTACTACAGCGCCTCATATTTATCGTCTGCAAGACTCGGCATCTTAACAACCATCGTCAACGTTCCGTCTTCATGACATTCAAAATCCGCCGCTTCGCCGGGTTCGATTAAAATTATGTCCCCCGTGCCGTATTCAGCGCCGTTCATACTTGCCTTTCCTTTTGCTATGACCGTTATTTCAACGGCAATTTTGTGGTAATGTTTTTTTTCATAATCGCCTTTATTGTAGGATTTAACGGCGGCTTCGGCGCTTTCGGCGCGTACAATTGACGGGCTAAAATCGCCTATAAACCAGCCCTTTACCATGTCTGACAGTTTCGCGGTCTTCATGATGCCTTTCCTCCTTTTTTGTCCGTGATATAATTCATCAAATCCGCCGGAGTCCCAAGCCCGTGCATGGCTTTTTTGTCTATCAGGAATACGCCGAATTTCTTTCCGGCTTTTATCGCGTAGTTGTACACCGGAGCCGCATAGAATTCATTGTTTACACGGTCGTTCCGCACAATCATGTCTACGGCGTTTTCTGTAAATACACGCCCCTCCCTAAAATAATATAACCCTGCTGTAGCGTTTTTAGAAATTACTTCTTTTTCCCTTACCAGCGTTACATAACCGCCGCTGTCCGTCTTTGCGTAGCTCCATTTTGTATGGTTATCTTCAAAGCACATTATCGAACCGTCAAGACCGCGCGTGTCGCTGTCAGAAATAAAATCGGTTATGCGGGTATCGACTAGTTGATCCGAATTCGCTATCAGTAAAGGAGAGTTATTGTCGATATACTTTCTTGCCAGCAATACCGTGCAGGCCGCGCCCTCGGTTAGTTTATCCACCGGAATGAACCGCGCATTGAACGATTTTTTTATATCGTTTATAATTTTATTTTCAGAGTCAAAATGTTCGCCGCGTATCAGCAGAATAAAACACGCTTTATCCATATTAAGATTGTCAAGAACATGGCAAATCATGGGTTTTCCCAATACATCAATGAACGGTTTCGGTTTTACAAAACCT
This sequence comes from Spirochaetaceae bacterium, assembly GCA_031265535.1. Classification (GTDB taxonomy): domain Bacteria; phylum Spirochaetota; class Spirochaetia; order Treponematales; family Breznakiellaceae; genus JAIRMY01. Next base: position 6,862 of record JAISCO010000220.1, read on the forward strand.
GCTTCTATGAAACGACGGCCTTCGCCTGCCGCGGGTACGACTATGTTTATCATCGCGTTATACTCCTTTCAACGGTTATGATTTTATTTTTTATATTGTCGTATGTTACATCATAGACAGTATCAACTTTAAGCATAAAGGCGCCGCTTGCGACCGCCGCCTTTATGCCGTTCTCGTTATCTTCGATGATTAGGCATTCAGTCGGGGCAAAACCTAATCTGTTTATCGCCAAATTATATATTTCAGGGTCCGGCTTTGATTTTTCCACATCCTGATTCGACAGCATAAACTCAAAATATTGCGTTAAACCGGCCTTGTCCATGGCTGTTTCTACGGTTTCTTTTACGGAATTTGAGCAAACTGCCAGTTTGTATCCTTCCGTTCTGAGCCTTGAGACAGCGTATTGATGAATAGGTATGGGTTTGCAGTTTGCGTTTATTTTATCCAATGTGTACATTTGTTTCATTGTACTGATATATTCATGCGCTCCTGCGGGCAGTCCGCGCTCAAGTGTCAGCATATCAAGTTTTTTCCGTGTCGGAAGGCCGTCATATTTTTCCAGATGATCGGCAGGCGAAATATTATGGCCAAACAACCCCAACGCCTGGTTAAGGGCTTCGTAATGCCATTGTTTCGCGTCAATAAGCACGCCGTCCATGTCAAACAGAATCGCCTTAATCAAGATTTTCTCCCATTAAAGAATCTGTCGGCTTCCAGTGGTCTGTCCGTACAAAGTGTTAAATGTTCGTCCGGCAGGTCTTTATATTTTTTCCATGTATCTATATAGGGCTGCCCATGCAATTCCGGCGATACAAGACAGACATCTTTGTTATGAAGAATGTAATTTAATACTTCGCCGTTATTATGGTATTTGGTGTCGAATATATCGTACCATATACCTTTACATTCGGCCGGGAATACTATTGTTTGTTCAAATTCTGACTTGCGGGCATAAACGGTCAAGCCTTCTTTTATATATCCGATCGTGTCGCAGACAGACATATCAAAACAAAAATAGTTTGTAATATTGTGTCTGCGGAGCGTCTCGTTGACGCATGAATATAATCCGTCCGCTTTTATGTTTAATGCAAAAATGCCGTGTTTATATAATGGGGGGGGGGGGGGTAAGCAGCAAAAAAATCATCCGCCGTCAGTTTAACCGGCAGGCTGCCGCCTAATGCGGGATCGTGGGAGATGACAAGGTTTCCTCCGCAGTCACGAAAATCTGTTTCGATACCAAAACCGTTTTCCAGCGCGCGGCGAAAAGCGGCTTCCGTATTTTGTTCGCTTTCGGTTATCCAAAAACCCCGATGCCCTATTATATTCATTCCCTTCCTGCTTCTCGCACTCCTAAAAGTTGCCTCAATGATAACATTCACCCCGCCTGTTTATCAATAGCCATTTGCCATGGAGCAGGGCAACGTCATTTAAAAACAAACCCAAGCAAATGTGATATAAATGTGATATAATGAAATAAACCCAAGGGAGGAAATATACATGGATATCACAAAAGAAGAAGCAAGCAGGATGAAGGAATGTCTGAGCGGAATAATTGACTGGCGGAGGCAATCTGGACATCTGCTGCACAAACTGATTGACGTACTGGTAAT
>JAISCO010000286.1 GCA_031265535.1 Spirochaetaceae bacterium
TTTATCCTAAACCGTTAAATTTTTGAGGTTTATGACAATTTTTTAGTCACTGCTCCCCCTCGCTCCAAAGGTTTTTGTATTCACAAAAACGCTTTTACGCTACCCCCACCCATTAACAGTGGCTAGTGGACAGCTTTTCCATATCTGCTAATCACTTAATCACTAAGTGCTTCCCGCATATAGCGCTAAAAGTAAAACTGCTAGCTCCGGCGTCAGCAATTTTGCTTTTAGAAAATTTGAGGAGGAGGAGGAATGAGCAATTAAAAGTGAGCAGTTAAAAGTTGAGTTGAGTTGAGTTGAGTTGAGTTGAGTTGAGTTGAGTTGAGTTGAGTTCAAATAAAAAGGGGAAGCGCATTTATCCTAAACCGTCAAAATTTTGAAGTTTATGATAAATTTTTTCGACGCGGCTCCCCCCGCCCAAAAAACGGCACGTGAACTAGTGAGCGTGTTTAAGTATGTGGCAGCATGGCGTAGACCCCTAAAAATTTACTGTTACATGCTGCTTACAGTCCGCGCTACAAAGGTTTTGCTTTTGCGGTCTTGTCCTTTCTTAAATCAAAAAAATTTGTTGACATTAGTATATATTTACGTATATACTAATGAATAAGGGGATTAAACAAGATGCGCATAACAAAGGTTTTCAGGAGTGGAAATAGCCAGGCGATACGTATTCCCAAAGAATACAAAATAGATGAAGAAGAATTATATATAAATAAAATAGGAAATACGATTGTCCTTTTCCCAAAAAATGACCCGTGGGATTTATTTAAGAAAAGTCTTACAGATTTTTCAGATGATTATTTTATAAACGGGAGAAATCAGCCGAAAATTCAGAAAAGGAAGAAGGAATAGTGTATTTATTAGACACCAATATTTGTATATATATTGTTAACAAACATCCAACCGAAATAGTAAACAGGTTGGAAAAATATCAACCGTCTGAAATTAAAATATCCTCAATAACAGTAGCGGAAATGGAATATGGGGCATCAAAAAGCAAATATCGGGAAAAAAACAGAGAAGCGCTAAAGAAATTCTTGTCTCCTTTTGAAATAATTAATTTTGATTCTATGGATGCGGAAATTTACGGAATAATTAGATCTGAATTAGAACAGGACGGAAATATTATTGGACCATATGATATGCAGCTTGCCGCGCAAGCCTTGAGGACAGATTATGTATTTGTGACAAATAATATCAGGGAATTCAAAAAGATAAAAAGATTAAAAATAGAAAATTGGATATAGAAATATTGGACTTGTGAAACAACTTGGTTAGTTGTTGCAGGACTAAAGTCCGCCAAGTCTCGCAAAATGCGTTGCAAAATGCGGCGTTTTGTAGTTTTTAAGCGGAATCGGAAACTGAAGTTTCCGAACAACTCTATTAAACAAAAAAATGTCAAGCCAAAATTAAAACACCCACCAGTGGGTTTACATGCCAGCCTGTGTAAAAACTCAAAAAATCGAAATTATACCGCTATATATAGTTGTATAATGCCACATAATAAATCAAATAACGCTATATATGGAAGCGCAATGACTTTTGACACAGCCTGATGCGCTCCGCGCCGGTATCCCGGAAGCAGCCGTTGAGCCGTGCCTTCAGGTACGAAAACGGCGATTGGCATACGCGGCTGAATAGGGGTGAGGGGGGCTAATATGAAACTGAAAACCCCCAGCCTATATACCATATATTGTTGGAAGAACCTTTTTCAATCTCTGAAAGTTTTAAGGCGCAGGTAAGATTTAAGCTTATTTTTACCGGTAAAACTGTAACAGGAACAATCGAAGATACGGCGCTTATACGGAATATTACTGAATTGATTAACCGGCTGTCTTCAATACTTGGCGTAGAAACCGGACGCGCTCTGTTTTCATCGCCCAGGTAAACCCAGCGGTAGCCCAAACTCGCGAATATCCGGTTAAAATATAAATGCGATAAGTTTTTTTGTATTTCAAACGACACCGGACTCCATTCAAATTCTCCGCCGATAAGCCATTGGTATGTATACGTGTATGGCCCGCCGGCGTATTCTTTTACTACAGCGCTGTCAAATATTGAACTGCTATAGCGCGGTGAATGGCCTAAATAGTTCATGCCGTATTTGTCATATACGCCGTATAACGATGCTCGAAAAGCGAAATTCCTTACGACCGGAATATCACGCAGCGCGCGAATCGATTCGGCGGACAGTTTAAAAAAATCTTCAAAGCGCGGATAAATATCTTCTTCAAATAACGGACTTTTGACGTATAATTGATTCTGAAAACCATTTCCAAAACGCTCCCATGATGCAAGCATAAAATTTGAAAGCTGTAAGCCGGCTGATGTAGAATGTTTTTCCTGCCGCAGCGGCCAATTATACGCGTGTTCTTCGCTGTTGTTGTAATTAAAAAAATACCATTTACTGGAGAACATTCCCAAGACCGTTAAAGACAAACGCTCATTTCCTAAGGGTATGCGGTACGAGGCTTGAATATCGGCGCGTGTCTGACGTACCGGGACTTTTAAATCCTCGTCATTTACGATGACGACATCGGAAAACGCGGCTGTTAAAGGCAGCATAAAGCTAAAATTTTTCCATGTAATGCCGGTGGGGATGCTATTATAATGAAAATCATATCCCGCGCTTAGAAGAATTAAATTTTGATCCATCGGGTCCGATATATACGAAAATATTCCAACGCCGTCTAGACGTAAATTTTCAAAATTACCGGATGTTTCAAACGCGTCCGCGCTGTTTCCAATTATAGAATTAACTATAGGGCTTACTATTGGGAATGGAAGCCATAAATTAAACGGATTAAAATATTTTACCGGATTGTAAAATTTTTCCGGCAGAAGTCGCGCGGCGTCAATTTTATTATATTCATCCTCTGTTATTATACTGCCGCTTTCCCAAGGGATCATCCTAAGAGCAGCAACTGTGTTTTCAGATTCCGGTAAAACATCCGGATGCGCCAAAAGCGCGTCCCATATAGAAAACGACGCGCGGTAATAAACTGTATTTCCTGATGATACAGGCTGGAAAACTCCTCCCGAAAAATCAATATCACTAAAATACGCCGACGCGCTTCCGGTATCACCGGAAGCGTCCGGCAGACTATTTATGGACACCGAAGCCAATTTATACATTCTGTCGTCATTGTTATACGAAAAATAAAGCCGCCCGTCCGAGAATCGCAGACCGCGCATATAACGCCATAAATCTGCATCGTCATCAAGATCACCGCGCAGTGTGTAAACTGCGCGTGTTTTATAGTTAAATAATGACAACTCGCGTATGCCGGATTTTGCCGACGTAAAGGCTATCCACTCGTCATCAATTGGCGACGGGTTTGAAAATAACAGCGTTTCGCTTCCGCGAAGCAGTATTTCCTCGTTCTTGCCTTGTTTATCGTTTCCTGAACGGTATACAAGGTTAGAAATATGCGTATCCGAATTGAGAGCGGCAACGCCGTCTCTAAAATATCGGGCATTGTATAAGCCTTTCCATTCGCGCCCTGTACGAAAACCGTTTGAAGTATTATATTCAACAACAATCGCGCGGGAAAATTGACCGGCGTTTGCGCCCAGTCTTTGATATGTTGATACAAGTATTCGCTTTCCATCCGCCGATACGTCAATCGCGTACGCCGCGCTATCTATTGCCGCGGCAGTCTTTATTTTTTTTGTTACCGTATTGTACATGATTATTTTACCGGCAAGACTATCGATAAAATATATTTTTTCACCGGCGGCGGCAGTATCTTTTATGCTGCTTTTTCCGCCATAAATAACGCCGGATGTATTTTCTTCTACCCCGTCAATAGCAAGGCTTTCTTTGAAATTATTCCAACCGTCAATTATTGAAATTCCGTACACCCTTTTAAAAATATCATAAAACCCGGAATTATAAAAAATTAACGATGCGTGAAAATGTTTCCCAATTTCGCGCCAAAGCTCGCCATACTTTTCCATTCCATATTCTTTCTGTAAATATGAACTGAATAAACCGCCGTAATAGTAATATGTATTGCCCAACGGAGGCATATCCCAAACGCCTTCCGTCTGAAACGGAGTCTTAAAATTATTTTCAAGTATGTCCTGGCGGAGTTTTTGTTTTATCAACGGGTCGTTGGAACGCCCTGTCCCGTCAAGGCTTTCAAAACTTACCGCCGCGCCTTCAACCATAAACCATGGCGCGTTGAGCCCCGCCGGATAAACCCAGCCGCCAAATATACGGTACAAAATTTCAGCGGCGGTTCCGCGTGTTGTTCCTGTAACCGCGTGCGTCATCTCATGCAAAAAGAGCGTTTCCAACGAATTGGTAAAGACTGTCCATTCAATGGATGCCGGAGTATCAAAAATAACAATGTGCGGATATGGCAGCGGATTCATGTAACCGTTGTGTTCATCTGTTTCCGGCGTTATGACAACCGGAACCCTGCGGTCAAGCGTTAGACCGGTGAGCGCGGATACTTTGTCATATACCGCGTCAGCTCGCGCCGCTAATTTTTGAGCCGTAACGCCGGACTCTTTTGAATATATAAACTCAAAATGCTCTGTCCTCAAAACGCGCAAAATAGAATACGGCTTAAAATGCTGGGCTGCGAGAGGAAGTGCGCCGCATAGTATAAAAAAAAGTACTAAAATTAATAGAAAGCTGATTTTAGATTTCAATACACGATACATATAATTTAATATAAGTAATGAGCCTTAGGCGCGGCAAGCTCGGCACGGGCCGGAATAATATAGGGATATTTGACCGGAGGCTCGTTTACCCCCCCCCCCCCCATCAGTTTTAGATCTGAAAGACCGGATAATTTCTAAAATTAACGGACAGCATCACAAAAATGCGCAAAAAATGTTCAACGGAAACTGGAGTTTCCGCGGAAACTATATTTACATATTCACTGCAAAAGTATTTTTGTATTTGTTTTAATCCATAAAAAAAGCGGCGTTGATAATATTCAACGCCGCTTTCATGATGATTATTTTGATCCCGCCTGAGCCGCCGCGATTACGTGGCTTACCAGATTGGCGCTTGTTACCGAGCCTACACCGCCCGGAACAGGGCTGATTCCGGCTACAATAGGTTCAACTTCTTCGGTTTTAACATCGCCGCAAGTGCCTTTTTCACCGTTTGGCTTTGCGTTTACACCAACATCAATGACGTACTGTCCAGCCTTAAAACATTCCTTGCCAACGCTCCACGCGCGTCCCATGGCGACTACCACTACATCGGCGGCCTGCACCTTTTTGGGAAGATCCTTGGTCTTGGAATGGCAGACCGTTACCGTACCGTTTTTCTTCAACAAAAGCATGGAAACAGGCTTGCCGATGACGGTACTGCGGCCAAGAACTACCACATCTTTGCCGGCAACATCAACCTTGTAATGGTCAAGTATCTTGATTACAGATTCGGCTGTACAAGGCGGATAACCGGCGCCGGTATCCGAATAGATTCCGGCCATTGAGCCGTCCGTTATACCGTCCATATCTTTTGCCGGAAGCAGCGCGGCGCGCGCCTCGTTGTCATTGATCTGTTTAGGTAACGGACGGAAGAGCAAAACGCCATGAACATTCTTGTCTTCGTTGGCGGACTTGATCACTTTGAGAAGTTCGGATTGCGGCGCGTCCTCCGGTAAAACATAGTTTTTTACCTCTACGCCGACCGCTTCGCAATTCTTGGTCGCGCCTTTCTCGTAAGAAATATCGCTGGGTTTCTCACCCATACGAATAATTCCCAGAGTTGGTTTAACGCCCTTTGCTTTGAGCGCCTCTACATCCTTTTTCATTTGTTCCTGCATAGCAGCCGCTACATCTTTTCCACTTAGTAACATAATGTCTCCTTCTTAAATAGTTGGCGGCAAAACCACCGCCGGATTTAAAATAACCGGAATTTTATTCCAACTGGAATAAAATTCCAACTGGAGTAAAACTCCAGAAAATTCAGGTTTTGAGCTGATTTTTTACGTCCGCGAAGACCTTATCAGCAAGAGCGCCGTACTCTTTTATCAGCGCGTCCGCATCCTTGTTTATCTTATCGGCCCACGCCCTGTCTGCGGACGCTTTTGTATTTATAAAAACATTAAGACTCGCGCCGTCAAGGGCCGCCTTACAAAAAATCACGCCAACTCCGGCATCGCTCACGGCAAGTTTGCTGCCTTTTGCCGCAAACTGTTCGCAGATTTTGATAGCCTCGGCGCATTTTTTCATTATCTCGAAAGGCGTAGCGCAGGCGTCTTTAAGACATTTTTCCATAACACGCGCCTTTTCCGCCTTTTCCGCGTCGGTATTCGCGGGAAGCCCGTAAGCCTTTGAAAGCGGCTCAAAATCTTCCGCGTCTTTGTCAATCAGAGCGAGAAATTCTTTTTGCAGTTTATCACATTCCGCTTGCAGTCTCTTAATCTCCGGTTCAACGTCCGCATACTTCTTTTTACCAACAGTAAGGGATCCTACCATGTTGCCAAGAGCGGTCCCCACAGCGCCTACCAGCGCCGAAGCCCCGCCGCCGCCCGGTACAGCCGCCTTGCTTGCCAGTACGGACACAAAATCGGGAATGTTTTTTGCAGAAATGCTCATCAAAAAAACCTCCAAATAAATTAAATTTTCAGGACAAAAAGC
>JAISCO010000353.1 GCA_031265535.1 Spirochaetaceae bacterium
CAACACAGAATACCGCCTGCTTGTTGAGGAAGAAAAATACAGCTATGGTGACAGCGACACCGGAAACATCATCGTCCAGGGCGACAATCTTGAAGCCCTCAAAGCCATCTTGCCCTTCTATGCCGGACAGGTAAAATGTATCTACATAGATCCGCCCTACAATACCGGAAGCGTATTTGAGCATTATGACGATAATTTAGAGCATACCATCTGGCTTTCTATAATGTACCCCCGGCTTGAATTGTTGAAACAGTTTTTAAGGGAAGATGGAACGATTTTTATACAGCTCGATGATAATGAACAGGCATACGCAAAAGTTATTTGTGATGAAATATTTGGCAGAAATAATTTTGTCGCCAATATTGTATGGGAAAAAAAGTTTTCGCCGCAAAATGATGCTAAGTGGCTTTCAGATAATCATGATTTTATCATGTTGTACGCACGAAGCAAAGAAAAATGGAGACCGAACTTATTGCCAAGAACTGAAGGAATGGATGCACGGTATAAAAATCCTGACGATGATCCTCGTGGTGTCTGGTCATCTGGGGATTTATCCGCCAAGACATACAGTGTATCAACTGATTATCCAATAAAAACACCAAGTGGCAGAATTATAAATCCACCGGCAAGCCGATCGTGGACAATAAGTAAAGAAGCCTTTGAAAAACTTGTTAAAGAAAATCGAATATGGTTTGGCAAGAAAGGCAATAATGTACCACGCTTAAAAAATTTTTTAACGGAAGTAAAACAAGGTGCTACCGCACTCACTATCTGGACACATCAAGAAGTCGGCCATAATCAAGACGCAAAAAAAGAAGTAAAAACAATATTACCCGACGACACTTTTTCCACGCCCAAACCAGAACGTCTTATCCAACGTATTATCCACATCTCCACCAACCCCGGCGACTACGTTCTCGACAGCTTTCTTGGCTCCGGTACGACCGCCGCCGTTGCCCACAAAATGGGAAGGCGCTACATCGGCGTTGAAATGGGGGAACAGGCAAAAACCCATTGCGCCGTCCGGCTTAAAAAGGTTATTGATGGCGAACAGGGCGGCATATCAAAAACCGCAGACTGGAAAGGCGGCGGCGGCTTCCGTTTCTTCACATTGGGAGAAGCGGTCTTTGACCGCGAAGGGCGCATAAAGCCGGACATTTCTTTTGAACATCTTGCCGCCCATATTTATTTTACCGAAACCAAAACGCCGATGAATCGGTATTCATGCCGCAAGCGCGGAAAAAAATCTCCCTTCTTGGGTCTACATGACGGCGCCGCCTACGCTCTCTTGTATAACGGCATATTGGGCGATAAAAGTGTTTCGGGCGGGAATGTGTTGACCCACCAAACGCTCAATTACATCATGCATGAAATAGACACCGCCGAAGAAAAGAACGGCAGGAAGTTTGCCTACAATCAGATGGTCATTTACGGCGAGGCGACCCGCCTTCCCAATGCAAGCCTTAAATCAAACAATATCATCTTCAAACAAACTCCCTATGATATAAAGGTGTGGTAATATGAGCAAGAAAAAATCGATATACATTGAGACAACGATCCCCAGCTATATCACGGCAAAAGACAGCCGGGATTTAATACGATTGGCACGGCAGCTTTCCGCGAGAAACTTCTGGGAAAGCGAAAGAAAAAAGTACGAACTGTTCATTAGTGACTTTGTTATTGCTGAATGTGAAAAAGGAGATAAAAAAGCCGCCCAAAAACGGCTGTCCCTTCTAAAGGGCTTGACCAGTCTTCCCACTACACCGGAAGTAATGCGCCTTGCCCCGGTTTATAAGGATTTATTGCAAATACCCGAAAGAGCAAAAATCGATGCTTTTCATTTTGCCATAGCGGTGGTTCATAACACGGATTATCTTTTGACGTGGAATTTTGCCCATATGGGTGTTGAAGCATATTCAATATTGCTAAAATATAATGAAGCGCATGGAATAAAAACACCCTTGCTTATCACGCCGGACTTCTTTATACAACTTGATGAGGAGGAAAACGGATGATACAAATGAAGGACGATATTGTGGCGGAAGTACGCCGTTATCGGGAAGAATTGCTGCTGGAACATGGCGGCATTGAAGATTATCTCAAATATCTCCAGGCACAGCGGCGGCGTTGGGAAGCCTTAGGCTTCAAATTTTCTACCCCAAAAAGAAGGGCTTCACCGGCAAAGCCCGCGGCAGATCCCAAACAATAAACGGAATAACCATGCAGCTAAAAAAATACCAGACAGAAACCTTGAATGTTTTACGCCGCTTTTTCACGCAAAGCCGCATCGTAAGCCACCCGGAAGCCTTCAGGCAAATCACCGCCGAGCCGGAAATCGCGTCCCGCCTTGCTTCGCTCAAAAACGGCTATACCGTCTGGGACAGCATACCGCACATACCCCGTGTATGCCTCAAAGTCCCCACAGGGGGCGGCAAAACCATCATGGCTGCCCATGCGGTCAAGATAGCCGCCGAAACAATATGCGAAAAGGATAACCCCCTTGTCCTCTGGTTTGTTCCGTCCGATACCATCCGAAGACAGACCGTGGAAGCCCTTAAAAATCCCCGCCACCCCTACCGCCAGGCGCTTGACGAACAGTTTTTGGGAAAGGTGCGGATTTTCGATCTTGACGATAAATTCAACATCAAGCCTGATGATATTGCGGCCAACGTTTGTATTATCGTTTCCACAATGCAGTCTTTTGTAAAAATGGACACGGCAAAATACAACGTCTACCGGGACAACGAAAACCTTGACAGCCATTTTGTAAAAATGCCCGCAGCCGCTTATGCGGGAATGGAATTCGTGGAATCCGATAATCCTAAAACTCGTGTACCGAAATATTCTTTTGCCAACCTGTTATTTTACCACCGCCCTTTGATGATAGTGGATGAAGCCCACAAAGTAGTTACGGATTTATCACAGGAAACCCTGGGCCGCATTAACCCTGCCGCCATCATCGAGTTTACCGCTACACCCCGGCCCAATAACAACACTCTGTACAATGTTAAGGCAGCGGAATTGAAAGAGGAAGAAATGATAAAACTTCCCATTGCCCTGGTGGAACATTCAGGTTGGGAAACGGCGGTTGATGAAGCCGTCCAGCGCAGAGCGGATCTCGAGAAAGAAGCTGCCGGGGAGAACGACTATATCCGTCCCATATTACTGTTTCAGGCCCAGAGCAAAGACAAAGAGGTAATGGTTGAGGTATTGAAAAATTATCTCCTTGAAACACCGAATATACCGGAAAACCAGATAAAAACAGCCACCGGCGAACAAAAAGAATTGGACGGCATTGATATATTTAACCCTAACGAGACCACCCGTTATATCATCACGGTAGAAGCCCTAAAAGAAGGATGGGATTGCAGTTTTGCCTATGTCCTCTGTTCTCTGGCCAACGTAAAAAGCGACACTTCGGTAGAGCAATTATTGGGCCGGGTTATGCGTATGCCTTACGCCAGAACACGCAAAAATCCCGCTTTGAATAAGGCTTATGCCTATGTCGTTTCCCCGCATTTTGGCGAAGCCGCCGCCGTTCTTACCGAAAAACTGATTAACAAAGGCTTTGATGATGACGAAGCTCAATCAACCATTCAGCAGGAACAGCCCAAACTCCCCGATCTTGACCCCAACTGGAATACGCCCTTTAACCAGTATCAAACGAAAGGCAAGCTAAATCCCGTTGATATTCCGGCAACCATACAGTTTGATAAAAAAGACACTTTGTTTTTCACGCCGGAAACAACCGATGAGGATATAAAGAAGCTCTGTGAAAAATTACCCCTCAAGGAAGTTGCCGATGTAATCTGGAAATTTGAAACTTACAAGAAAGGCGATGCCTTTCCTTCTCCCGCCTCAAAGGGTATTCCTTTCATTGTCCCCCGCCTCATGTTTGAAGCCCAAGGCGAAGTGTTGTTTGCGGACCCCGATACCATTTTTGAAACTTTTGATTGGAATATTGGCAAATATGCGGAACCCCGCCTGATTGAAAATGAATTCAATATCGGCGAAACAGGAAAAGGTTACTTCATAGATATAGATGGAAACCGCTTACAGTACACCGCCGCCGAAAAAGACCGGTTCCTGCCCCACCTTTCTGATGCTGAAATATGGACGCCCTCCAGTCTTTGCTATTGGCTTGATAAGCGCCTAAAACAAGAAGATATACCGCAGCCTCAAATGCTGGAATGGTTGCGCCGCAACATTGAATACTTAACGGATACCCGAAAATTACCCCTTACCAGTCTCATGCTGGCGAAATACGCCCTCCTGAACAAGCTGCTTTCAAAAATCACAACGGCCCGTCAACAGGCAAAGAATAAATCTTTTTCCCTGTTTGAAAGGGAAGCGCGCAAAACCCTGGACTTCAAAACAGG
>JAISCO010000354.1 GCA_031265535.1 Spirochaetaceae bacterium
AACTCCCATCCCTCATTTTTTTAGAAGAAAAGGGGGAAACGGAACGGGGATAGCATAGAGGGGTGGGGCTTGGCGGGTGATCGCATTGCCTCTTGACAATAATCATAGGAGGGATTGAAGCGGAAATCCCGCAGTACCGCATAGGCGGGACGAGGAATTGCAGCGGAAAGCCCGGTTTTTTGCGGCAAGACGTCAAAAAATGCGCCCAAAAACCAAAGATGAAAGCAAAGATTGCCTGCCAGCCGCGTATGCAAATCGCCTCTTTCAAAACTGAAGGCACAGAGTAAAGGCTGCTTTCGGGATGCTAACGCGGAGCGTATGTAAAACCCGCTGCCAGCCGCGTATACAAATCGCCTCTTTCAAAACTGAAGGCACAGAGTAAAGTTTGCTTTCGGGATGCTAACGCGGAGCGTATGTAAAACCCGCTGGCGGGCGCGTATGCAAATCGCCTCTTTCAAAACTGAAGGCACAGAGTAAAGTCCGCTTTGGGTATGCCGGCGCGGAGCGCATTGAAACCCGCTGGCGGGTGGGGGTGGAAATAGTGGGGGGAAGGGGTTTATAATGGGAGAATATTATGGGAACGTCAGTCGATTTTGCCGTCAAAAAGACGGAGAAGTTAAAAGAGCCGGAAGACATTAACGTAGTGCTTTTGAACGATAACTATACCTCAATGGATTTTGTGATAGACATACTGGTACTGATATTTCATAAAAATGAGACGGAAGCTGAACGCGTCATGATGGAAGTACACCGCAAAGGACGCGGCATAGCCGGCACATACTCCCCCGACATTGCGCGTACAAAAGTATTGCAGGTACATTCACTAGCGGAACAAAACGATTTTCCCCTGCGATGCGTACTCGAACCTTTGCGGCGGTAACCGGGTGCACGGTTAATCGGCGGCAGGTAAATCAATGGCACCGTTAAATCGGGGCACTTGTAAAATATTCATGCTTTGCGGACACTATAATACACGACTTAACGCGGGGAGGCATCGGATTTCCGGCGATAGAGTCTATTTTAAGACCTTTTAACAAAGCCGTTCCGAAACTAAAATTTACGGACAGCTTTGTGTAAAAGAACTTTTGGAGAACTTATGAAACTTAGCAGAAACGCTCAGGACATAATAAACGCCGCGTATCTGGAAGCCCGAATGCGGCGCCATGAATACCTGACACCTGAGCATATTTTATACGCGGCGCTCAATGTTGAAGAAGTCAAAGTCGTATTAAACGCCTGCGGCGCAAACGTAAACCAACTAAAAACCGGCATGAACAACTTTTTAGAAAAAAAGATACCGATAAACGATAAGGAGCCGACACAAACAGTAAGCTTTCAAAGCGTTTTGGAACGGGCAGTCATACAAAGCCGGTCGTCTCAGCGCGACATCCTTGATGTTTCCGATATATTGGTCTCGTTGTATGACGAAGAAAAAAATTTTTGCGGATATTACCTAAGAAAATCCGGATTAAAACGGCTGGAATTACTAAAAACACTCTCACACGGTCTTGAAGGCGATGAAGCCGCCGCGCTGCGTTATATCAAAAGCGATGTCAGCGACCCTGATACAACAGAACCGGAAGAAGAAACACGGCAAAAGAACCAAAAAAAGAACGCCCTTGAACGCTTTGCGACGGACCTAAGCGCCCTTGCCCGCGACGGACGGCTTGACCCCGTAATCGGGCGCGTTGAGGAGATAGAACGCACCATTCAAGTGCTCTGCCGCCGGACAAAAAATAACCCCGTTCACGTAGGCGATTCCGGTGTAGGCAAAACAGCCGTTACAGAAGGATTAGCCCAGCTCATCGCAGCCGGAAAAGTGCCGCCGCCCCTGCAAAACTGTGCCATATACTCCCTTGACATGGGCGCTTTGATCGCCGGAACACGTTACCGCGGGGATTTTGAAGCGCGCATCAAGATGGTCATTGATGAAATCCTGAAAAAAGAACACGCGATTTTATTCATAGACGAGATTCACATGCTGGTGGGCGCGGGCGCGGCGTCCTCCGGGTCTATGGACGCCTCAAATTTGCTAAAACCGGTTCTTGCGGGCGGCAAATTACGCTGCATAGGCTCGACAACACACGAAGAATATAACAAGTACATAGAAAAAGACCGCGCCCTGTCGCGCCGTTTCCAGAAAATCGACATTGACGAGCCGGACGAGACAGACGCCGTAAATATTTTGCTGGGTATAAAGACAAAATATGAAGATTACCACAAAGTAATCTACAACGAAGACGCGATAAAATCTGCCGTACAACTTTCGGCTCAGTACATCACAGAGCGCCGCCTGCCGGACAAAGCCATAGATGTGATAGACGAGGCAGGCGCCTTTGCCCGCATAGGCGCATGGAAAGAAGCGGAGCGGCTGAAACCGGCGGCTGAAACCGTATCTCTCGCGGCCGAGGTGGAAAGCACGGCGGTAAAATCGGCGGATTCGGATAATTGGGCGAAAATACGCCGCGCCCAGGCAATTTTGGCAGGGGAAGGCAATTGCGCTTGTCCTGAAGATGAGTATGGTTTGCTTGATGATGAAAGCCGCGAAAATACATATAAAAATGAACATGACGCTAAAATTCCCGCCGAAAACAGCGGAATGGCCGGTACGGCGGCGCAGACGCTTGAAACAATAACGATAGACATTCGCCAGATTGAAACGGTTGTGGCGCGGATCGCGCGGATCGCGGAAAAAACGGTCTGTGAAAACGAGCGGGACAAACTCCGCTGTCTGGAAGAAAATCTAAAGGCGCGTGTCTTTGGACAGGATGACGCGGTAAAAGCCGTTGTCAAGGCGGTAAAACAAAGCCGCGCAGGTTTCCGCAGTCCGACAAAACCGGTGGCAAACTTTCTTTTCGCGGGGCCTACCGGCGTGGGCAAAACAGAGTTATCACGTTCTTTGGCCGATATGCTGAGTGTTCCGATGCTGCGTTTTGATATGAGCGAGTATCAGGAAAAACATACTGTTTCACGCCTCATCGGTTCACCGCCCGGTTATGTCGGTTACGAGGAAGGCGGCCTGTTGACGGACGCGGTGCGTAAACAGCCGCGCTGTGTGCTGCTTCTTGACGAGATCGAAAAGGCGCACGCCGATATTTTTAATCTTTTGCTGCAAATCATGGACTATGCGACGCTGACCGATAATAACGGCCGCAAGGCGGATTTTCGCGGCGTGGTGATTATCATGACGAGCAACGCCGGAGCGCGGGATATAGGCAAGGCGCTGATTGGTTTTGGCGAGCGCATAATTGGACACGAAAGCGCGGTGGATGACGCCGTTGAAAAAATATTCACGCCGGAATTCCGCGGGAGGCTTGACGCTATTGTCCGGTTTAACCATCTTTCCGATGATGTGATGGTTTCTATCATTGAAAAAGAGTTGGATGTCTTTAAGCAGCAGCTTGCGGAAAAAAATGTTTCTATAAACGTGAGCGGGTCCTGTGTAAAAAATCTTGCGAAAGAGGCTTACTCGAAGGAGTCCGGAGCAAGGAACGCGGGCAGGCTTATTGAGGAAAAGATAAAATCTTTCTTTGTGGACGAGGTTCTGTTCGGAAGTCTTTCCGGCGGCGGCTCGGCAAAGGTTGATTGGGTGGACGGAGCATACAAATTTGAGGTTCTCGAAGGGGCCTGATCCTCTTTTCCCTTATTTAAGCAAAGATACCTTGTACCGCTTCCCCGATCCGGCTAAGGTTGACGGCGATATTGTATGTATAGGCGGGAATCTTTCTCCCGGGATGTTGCTTTCCGCCTATAGGCAGGGGATTTTTCCGTGGTTTAATGAGGGTGATCCTATTTTGTGGCAGTCTCCAGACCCGCGTTTTGTGATTTTTCCGCAAAATCTTCACATTTCCGCTTCTATGCGGAAAATTTTAAAGAAAAATCTGTTCGAGATAAGTTTTGACCGTGATTTTCCCGCTGTTATCTCCGAATGTGCCGCTGTTCCCAGGCATGGGCAGCATGGTACTTGGATAACCGGCGATATGATAGACGCTTACATTGAGCTTTACAGGCTTGGCAGCGCTCATTCCGCCGAGGCCTGGCAGGACGGTTGTCTTGTAGGCGGCTGTTACGGTGTACAGATTGACTCCGTATTCTTTGGCGAATCGATGTTTTCAAAAAGGCCCAACGCTTCAAAAGCGGCTTTTCTTACTTTTGCCGGTCATCTTTTTGCCGGCGGCACGGCTTTTATTGATTGTCAGGTTTATTCCGATCATCTTGCCGGTATGGGCGGCACCGAGCTTAGCCGCAATGATTTTCTCTCCCTCCTCCCACCGGCCAGCCGGTTTACATGCGCTCCGCGCCCGCCAGCGGGTTAACATACGCTCCGCGCCCGCCAGCGGGTTAACATGCGCTCCGCGCTAGCGTTTTGCCGCCGCTCGTTGGCGGCGGAGTTGCGTTAAGGGACGATAACGGCGTTTAAGAGCTTTACCTTTGCTATGGATGCAACCCGCCACCCACCAGTGGGTTAACATACGCTCCGCGCCCGCCAGCGGGTTAACATGCGCTCCGCGCTAGCGTTTTGCCGCCCCTCATTGGGGGCGGAGAAGCGTTACTTCTTACCTTTTACTTTTTACTTAGTATGGCGGCGGAGTTGCGTTCAGGGTCGATAACCCGCCGGCGGACAGAGGCATTGAAACCCACTGGCAGGGAACAGTCAACTGTGACCCAAACGCAAGAGTTTATGATTAAAGAGAAAAAGGGTATCCTGAAACCGACGGGTTTTGGGAGCCGGGACAGGTTGGCAACCCCTGAGGGGGAACATCCAGAAATGGAAGACCCCGGACGCAAGAATAATCTAAACCGGCAGCCGAATAAACGAGTGCGGGATCTCAGTAACATGGATTTACCGCGGATAGGAGGTAGGA
>JAISCO010000163.1 GCA_031265535.1 Spirochaetaceae bacterium
AAATGACCCAAATGCAGCGGCTTGTTCGTATTGGGGCTGGAAAATTCCACCATTACGCGCCGGCCCTTCAACTTATCGCTCTTGCAAAAATCTTTATTTTTGTCAAACACCGCGTCAAGAATTGACGCGGACACGCTGCCGCGGTCAAGGCGAACATTTAGGTAGGGGCCGAAAGGCGATGCGTCATCAAGGCTTGACGCGTCAAATTTTGACGCATCAAGGCTTGACGCCGCCGCCGCCGCGATCTGCGGCGGCGCTTTCTTAAAAATTTTTGCGAATGGAAACATCGGAAAAGCAATATCGCCCATCTCCGGCTTAGGCGGCTTTTCGACAATTACATCATTGATATTTAATGTTTCATTGATTCCATTTTCTTTTAACAATGTGTTCAAAACATTAACAACACGTTCTTTCCAAATAGTTTTTACATCAAACATAATTACCCCAGTTAATTTTTTGATTCGCAAAGTCTGGTTTAATACCCCGCCGCAACTTTGCGCGCAAATTTGCGCCTCTGCGGGCGGGGAGGCTCATTACAAATTCTTATTGCATCATTATTTTTATCTATACCAAGATAACTTGTAAGTCGCAAGTTCTATAAATAAAAAGATGAACCGGTAGAAAACCTTACGGCTTGCGTTACAATGAAACTATCAAAATAACATCGGACGACAAGAGGGGGGCTTTACATGTTCCAGTTCATCAATAAGATCCTAGAACAGTTTTTGCCTTGTTTCAATAGGCAGGCAAGCTGGGACAGGGCAACGTCATTTAACTTTGCCGAACAAAACATCATGCAAAAAATCGTCGCTGAGTGAAGCCCTGAGCATTTTGCGCTTCAGTCCAAAACGTTTTTCAGGAACGCTCGTCTTCTTCAGAAGATACAGCGCAGTTTTCCTCAGCACATTCAGATTCTCCGCCGCGTGATTCGTCCGTGCGCGGCAATTGTCTTCACCAAAGCATACATCCAAAACCCAGTGCAGTTGTTTCTCTATAGACCAGTGTCCTCTAATCAGTCCACCAGCCTTGTTTTTTCTTGCGCATTGCCCATTTTTCCAGATTTGAGGGCGATATTTTTTGCTCAAGACTTGTGTATAACCGGTAGGCGGGCGTCCCGATGCTGTTGCCGGCTATTTCGCGGCTGGCGCAACCCATGGCCAGCGGACTATGACGATGCCCGACCCGCCCTTGCCAAGATTGCCGCTCGCGCTCGTGCCGCCGGAACCGCCATTGCCCGTACCCGCAGTGCCGTCGGCGCCCGTGCCGCCGCCCGCGTTGCCGCCGCGGGCATACACTTGCGCCTGGGCGCTTATACTGGATGTGGTTCCAGCCCCGCCCGCCGTGGCTTGATTCTCACCGGTAGCATCACCGCCCGTACCGCCCGCGCCGCCGCCGCCTGTACCGGTGTACACTGTATTAGTGTTGCCGTTACCAATGTTGCCGCCCCTGTTGCCCAGTTTCACAGCGCTTATACCAGCCGGGGCGGTACCCGGTTGTGCGGCGGCGCCATTCCCTTTCCACGTTGATCCGCCGCCTGACCCGCCGGAATTACCAAGGCCGCTATTCTCTGCATGGCTTGCGCCGCCCCCGCCGCCATTGGCTGTAATAGTGTCAGCCGCCGTACTGCCAAACTCCGATTTACCGCCCGTACCGCCCTTTGAAGAATTTGGATATGCGCCTCCGTAGCTGGTCGGCTTGGTTCCGCCCGCGCCTACTTTGACCGTAATGGAGTCTGCGGTTATAGGGTACGCTGGGACATAAATGTATCCACCCGCGCCGCCGCCGCCGCCGCGGTGTGCTCCATCTTGGGCCAAACCGCCGCCTCCGCCGCCCGCGACTACAAGAACTTCTACCTTGTTATCCGCCGGTCTTTGGGTAAAAGTAAGCGTGTGCGTTTTCTGCCCGCCCAGCGGTGTGCTTGTGTCAACCATAAACGTATGGACTTCGTAAAGACTCCCGTCTTCTTTTTCTACCAGCTTTGATATGCCGCCTTCCGCGTTATAAACGATGTTACTGCCGTCTCTGAATATGTTTATTATGCTGTCGCCGGTTGTTTTCCCGTCCTCGGCGGTTACCCGTACCGTTATGGTCTTGCTTGCGTTTAGAGAAGGGGCGCTTGCCTGAACCGAGACGCTGTTCGCCGCGGCAGCGGGTTTTGCTACGCCGCCGTCATAGACCAGTACCTGCGCGTTGGGATGCGTTGCTGCGGCGATTATATCCAGCGTACTGACATTAAGTGCAACCGTTCCCGCGTATACATTGCCGGTCTGTTCAAGGACTGTCTGCGGCACATGAAGAGAGCTTAGGGTCGTCGTTCTGTCTCCCTCGAAACGTGTAACGACAATGGTATAGGTCTTTGTTTTATATTTGGGTTTATTCCCTCCGGCAATTGACCGGTGTACCCCGGGTACAGCTTCCAGAACAGCGATGTAACCGTGATTGTAACGGTGAATTGACCCGGTCCGGCCAACGTTGACTGCGTAATAAGCACCGTGGCTTCGGAGTTGCTTGGCGCCGCAATAACTATCGCCGGATAAACGCTGAATGGAACGCTTGCCGTGTATTCCGTTATATCACTCTTAAAAGCGCTTTCCGGCTCAACATCGCCAATTCCCGAAGGAGGTGAAACAGGATAATCGCCGCCTTTTGCGGGGATCAACACTCCCTGCGCTATGTCCAACGCTTGCAGCGTGTTGTCAAATGCGTCTTTTATGCCGTCTTTATCCAAATTATCGAGAAAGCCGTCTGCGCTCATGTTAAGCATAAGCGTCCCCTTGATTATGGCTGTGGCCGCCGGCATATTGAAAGTGTATGTTACAAGATTTGCATTTTCGCTGTTGATTTTTCGCGGTGTTATTGTGTCGTCCACCTTTAGATTGGTTACCACCATGTAGTCCGGTACGGCTACCGTTAATGTGATTACGGCGCCCGCGTTGGCTCTGAGTGTCGTGGCTCCGTCTGTAATTTCCGCGTCGCCTACTTTGCTTATGACAATGAAGGGGACTTCGCCTGTTCTTGTTTCAATTTTGCTTACGCTGTTGTCAACTCTGACGATAAACGGGCCTGTTTCTGCCTGGTTCGGCTGTGCTGTTAATGAGAGGGGGTCATCTTCAGGGCTGGAACATCCAAAGGCGGGCAGCAAAAAAAGCAGGCATAGAAGCGCCCATCCACTCCTCAAAATATCAATGGTTACCGGCGGTGTCGTTTTCATAAAAGCTCCCTTAATAAAGATCGGGCGCGGCGTACTAAAGTCCGCCGTTGCTTGCAAAATGCGTTGCGTTTTGCAAGTATAATATACCGAAATCCATAAAAAAAGCAACACACGTATGGCACCGCAAAGAGATAAAAAGTAAAAAGGAAAAGGTAAAAAGGAAAAATGAGCAATTATCAATTAACAATGAATAATTAGCAATTAACAATTAGCAATGAAGGCGGGCGCGTATGCCAAGCGCCGTTTTCGTACCTGAAGGCACGGAGTAAAGGCTGCTTTGGGCATGTTAGCGCGGAGCGCATGTAAACCCACTGGTGGGTTGCAACAGGCGGGTTTTTGCGGTAGATTCGGAGAATAAACTCGTAAAAGGAGAAGGTCATGCCAAGCAAAATACAACTACCCCCGGCCAAGTCGTTTGAGGAAATCTGGGCAATCATCCAGGAAACCGACAGGTTGATGAAGGAAAGCGCGGCGGAATCGGACAGACGGTTCAAGGAAATAGCCGAACAGATGAAGGAAACCGACAAGCTGATAAAAGAAAACGCGGAGGAGGCGGACAGACGCTTCAAGGAAAGCGCGGCAGAGGCAGACAGGCGCTTCAAGCAAACCGACAAGCTGCTAAAAGAAACCGGCCGCCAGTTGGGCGATGTTCACAACAGGCTGGGCGAGCTTGTCGAACATATCATAGTGCCTAACATTCTTCAAAAGGTTAAACCGCTGGGATACAAATTCAAATACGTCCGCAAGCGCTGTGA
>JAISCO010000213.1 GCA_031265535.1 Spirochaetaceae bacterium
CGCGAACCAGTGAGCGTGTGTAAGTATGTGGCAGCATGGCGTAGGCCCCAAAAACTTACTGTTGCCTATAAATGTTTAAAGGCCGCTGTCTACAGCCCGCCTACGGCGGTCTTCCGCCACCCCCCGCCAGTGGGTTTACATACGCTCCGCGTTAGCGTCTTGCCGCCAACGCAAACTTGCTTGCGCCTTTGGCGGGCGGAGATGCGTTCACTTCGATAACGGCAGTCGTGTCTTCACTCCTCAGTCCTCACTGCTCATTGATAATTGTTAATTGCTCATATTCTCTTTCTGGCGGCGGAGATGCGTTTACTTCGATAACAGCATTAGGGGGTTTTGCTTTCGCTTCGATAATTCGCGTTAATTTGTGTAATCTGCGGCTCATATTATATTTCTGGCAGCGGCGATGCGTTCACTTCGATAACGGCGGTGGGTCCTCATTCCTCATTGCTAATTTTTACTTGTTCCTTTTTCTCTTTTCCTTTTTACTTGCTCGCGTTTACTTGCCCGCGTTTACTTGCTCGCGCACGAGCCCGCGACTTGACGATTTGGGGGGCATAACGGTATAGTAAAGGTAAGAGGAAGATATTGAAAGGATCGACAACACGGACAGGACTATACTTTGAATTACTGGGAAGCCTAAAGTTTCCACAATCCGTCCCTAAAATTTTTAATTATATAAAAAGTAAAATAATGCGGCCATTGCCATACAATCCATGTTCGCGTTTTTCACCGATACAAATGTCATTATCAATGGTAAACCGTTGCAACTTACGCTGCGCCTACTGCGACGATGCTCAGGACGGGACCTTTGACACCGCGCCAAAAAAAGAATTCACACTTGAAAAAATAAAGCAGATTTTCCAGAGCCCGTTAGGTAAGAATGCCATTTATGTGAATCTCGCGGGGGGCGGCGAACCGCTTTTGTGCAAAGATATTGTTCAAATAGTCGAATATCTTACGTCACACGGACACCTTGTCCTGCTTACAACGAACGGACTTTTACTCCCCAAATTCATTGAACGGCTTACCAAGGCGCGGCTGACCAAAATAAGCATATCGATATACCCCACCAATATTGATTTTTTACGTGAAAATCTGGCGGCGCTTAATAAAATACACAAGATACAAAACTCCCACGTTATTACGCGGTCGGAACTGGAAAAAACGCCGGAAGAACTAGCCGAGTTGGTTGATTTTGTTTACAAAGCCGGCAGCACACGCCTGCGACTTTGGAACTGCCGTCCCTTTGGAAAAAGACGAGACAACTCCGAAAGTTTTACAAGCGAGCTTCCCGCTTTTCAGGATTTTTATAACAAAATATCAAAAAAATATAAAAGCTTTGTTGATTGGCAGGGTCTATACACGGCAAGCGATACAAACATAAACGCCAAAAAAATATGCCGGGAATTATGGCAGCTTGTTCCCATTGACGGCGGCGGGTATGTATCGACGTGCTGCGGTTCCCAAGTCAATTTACGTTCCGATGTAAACGCATTTACCAACAGCCCGGAAGAGATTTTTAACCACCCCGCAATCGTCGCGCTAAGAGAAAAATTTATTGAGCCTGACGCCGATTTGCCGGATATGTGTAAATATTGCAACCTGCTCGAAGACCCGCCCATGTAAAGTTTTTTGCCGGCAGAGGACAAGTATCAAGTAAAAGGTAACAAGGAACAGGTAAGCGAGACCAAAGTTTGCCTGGCGGTATGCTGACGGGTTTAACGTCGTGGGTTACTCTGAAAAACGCTTTTGACGATAAGGCAGCGGGCAGTTTTGAGGGTATTTAGGTTCATTAACTCTACGGTATATCCTTTGTATTCATCCGATAGGTATTCTTCAAAACAGTTTTTTAATTCAAAAGATATGTTCAGCAGCGCTTGCGCTCCTGCTATAATTTGGGTTATAGTTTTCATGGCGATGGTCTCCTGGTTGATGGTTTTGTTAACTACAATCTTATCAGGTTTCCCTCGCTTTTTCTATCCTTTCAGGGGGGGTTTGAAACAGCCTCACCTAATAACATATACGTCGAGGCGTCGCCTCCGGCAACAAGCGCCAGTTCTTGGTCGCTGAGTTCTTCGCCTGCCCCGGCGCGAAGCGCCAAAAGCTCGTCAATCGAGATCTTCGCGCCCTTGGACGCGAACAGCTTTTGCGCCTCCTCTGCGCTCTCCGTTTTGCCCAGTTCCTCAAGAAACCCCTCGTCCTTGAAACGCTTCGTAGAATTCCGTTACCTTACTCATGATTTTTTCCCCTTCTCTTTCCTCATCATGCGAATTCGCTTTTATTTAGAACTACCCAGCCACCCTAAGTGCTTTGCACGGCAACAGACAATTCGCCGGGCTTGCCTACGTATTTTCTTAGGGAGACTTGTTCCAGGTCTTCGTACGAGAACTCCTTGGAAAACTCCGCAAGCGCATCGGGCTTCTCTTCATGTACCTAACTTCTTTGGCAATCTGCCGCCACTCACCGCTTTCAGTTCTTCCTCCAAAAGGTCCTTTGAAAGCTCGTTGATCTCCTCGATAAGCTCCTTGATCTTCTCGACTTTTTCTGCGTTTGTCATAATGACTTCCTCCGCAATACTAAATCTCCTTCAATCAACTTTGGATTATATATAATACGGTTCATACCGCAAATCACTACACTATTTTTTGCGTATTTTTCAAGAGGCTTTTCAGCTTTGCCGGGATCGCCGGCTACACCCTTTGTTATATCCGTAACGAGCATATTTAATCCATTGGAAAGACTACTAGGTTGATTACACTAAACACAAGTAAATATAAATAACCGTGAAGTTGAATAAATTGCGTAACAAAGGGTATAAAGTGATACTTGTTTCTACTTTTTTGACTTGCGGTAAAATTCTAATTTTTAGTCTAATCAGTCTACTACTTTCAAAACCTAAATATCATGCATGTAATCAAGCGGTTGAGCCCAGCGCTTAAGATACCGCACCGAACCGCAGGGCAAGCGCTTGCTCTGTGGAGGTTCATTTCCCGCTAAAAATTTTGTCCAAAATTTTGGTAAATTTAATACCACCGGCCACGGCTTTCAGGTCGCCGTCAGACAGTTCTTTACTGTCCATAAAGTCCTTCAACTCCTCCTCCGTGAACGAATAGCCCTCCTCCTTCGCGAAGGCTACGACGGCCCCGGCTAAAGCCTTCTTGTACTCCTCGCCTGCGCTATCCAGAGACTTCGCGCGCTCCCTCATCGCCTTGTCCTTTGCAAGCGCCTCATAAAATTCCGCTGCCCTACTCATGTTTTTTTTCTCCTTTGTTGTAACGTCCTGTCCATGTTTTTCTTCCTTATCAATTTACAAACTGATTGACTGAAACCCGTAATATTAATTCGCTTGCCGGGGGAATCACTCGCGGTCTGCGGCGTAAACATCTCCCGCCGTCTTGTTGTATCCTTTCGGCGTAGCCGCCCTAAGGGCATACTATAGGCAAAAGAGGACAAATGAGCCTCCCTGCCGCAAGCGGCGGGGTATCTTGTAAGCGTTACCGCATCGAAGAGGCTCGTTCTGTAAGGAAATTATTTAACTGTGGGGTTTACTACCATTTTATTGTTAGTGTTACTAAATCTAACCGCCGCAAGCGGCGGGGTATTAAACCCCACTGCGAATAAACCGTCCTCTTTTGCCTACAGCTTAAGTAAACCTTGCCGACGCCGAGCTAGTTTCGACCCTGCTCATTGTCTTGCGAAGATCTTCATACTCGACTCCGCCCGCTACCTGCATCAGCTCGTCTTCCGAAAACTCCTTTGAGAGTTTACTTGCTTCTCTCATAAGTGACGAGAACTTCAACAGTTTCTCCGACGTTTTTTCCGTATCTCTCATGATGATACCTTCCTTCTATGTACAAATAACAGTCGATAAAAAATAATCGACTGCTTGCGGGTCATGTATACGACCACGCTATATAGTTATACGTTTCATAACGCAAATCACTACACTATTTTTGCGTATTTTTCGGGAGCTTTTCAGCTTTGCCGGGATCATCGGCTACATTCTCTATCATATCCGTAACGGGCGTATTTAATCCATTGGAAAGACTACTTTAAAAACCTAAATATCATGCGTGTAATGAGCCTCCCCGCCGCAAGCGCGCAAACAAGTTTGCGGCGGGGTATTAAACCCACTGCGAATCAAGCTGTATCAATATTTTCTGTGTAATTTCCAAGAAGTTTTTTCAGCTTTTTCATGGCTCGCGTCAGTATAACACCCGCGTTTTTCTCGCTTATACCCATATTCAAGGCGATTTCCCCATAGGTAAATCCCTCGAAATATTTGAGGTAGACCACCGCACGGTCTCTTTCTTCCAGCTTGCCCAGCGCTTTGAGGGCATATTCCTGTTCAATACTGTCGGACACCGTCTCGCATATATCAGGTTCGTGGGATACGAGGGCTTCGAACTCTGTGAGAACGAGCCGCTCATAGCGCCTGTTTTTTTTGAAATGATCCGTAAGGCAGTTTTTGGCGATGGCAAATATCCATGTTGAAAACTTGCTGGTTCCAGGATCGTAGTCCATGCGTTTATCGAATACCTTCAGGAATATCTCGCTGCTCAGGTCTTCGGCGGCTTCTTTGCTGAAAAGTCGAAAAAATAGGTAGTTGTACACCTTTTCATAATAAACCTCGTACATGCGCATGAAGTTTTCTTCTGAAGCTATTGACCTAATCATTTCACCCCACAGAGCCGGTACCGCTGTCTTCTCAGTATCCATCAATTTGCTTCTCCGTAGTCATGCGTCTGACGCCTTACCAATTCCGCGAACACACCGCCGCGCTCTGTCAGTTCCTCGTTGCTTAATTCCGCACCCACTTACTGTTTGACCGGAAGTTCATTGGCTTGGCCTTCAGCGTCAACTTTTAGGTCCATTCGGATAACGCCGCTTAAATGCTTCTATGACTCGCTCCGGGATATGCGGGATAAAGTAGCCGCCGCCGGACACCTGCGCCAGATATTCTTCAGACAGTCCCTTTGAAAGCTCGTTGATCTCCTCGATAAGCGCCTTGATCTTCTCGACTTTTTCTTCGTTTGTCATGATGATTTCATCCGCCATATTGAATCTTCTTATCTTTATCCCTTGTTGAGGTTCGCATAAATCTCTTAAAAACCTGATTCCACTATTATATATTCCCGCTGTCTGTCAATCCATTTCTCTTCCGTCCATTTCTCCTCCGTCGAGGGTCTGGCGCTTTACTAGCTCCGCGAACACGCCGCCCCTGCCTGTCAGCTCGTCATAGGTACCTTCCTCGACGATTCTCCCATTATCCAGAACGACGATCTTGTCGCATTGTTTGATGGTGGAAAGCCGGTGTGCTATGACGATGCGCGTGCATTTGAGCCCGGCAAGCGAGTCGGACACCTGTTTTTGCGTTATGTTGTCGAGCGCTGAGGTCGCTTCGTCAAACATCAGTATTTTCGGCTTTGCGGCGATGGCCCTCGCGATGATTATCCGCTGGCGCTGACCGCCGGATATTCCGCCCGCCCCTTCGCTTATCACCGTGTGCATGTTCATGGGCATCGCGCGAATGTCCTCGGCGATTCCCGCCATTTCCGCAGCTTCCCACGCCTCGTCCAATGTGAGCATCGGAGCGGATATCGTTATGTTCGAGTATATATCCCCCTGGAACAGCCTGCCGTTCTGTAAAACGACGCCAATATGCTTGCGGAGCGACTTTAAATCAATTTTGGAAATATCCTCGCCGTCATAATAGACCGCGCCTTTCCGCGGCTTTTCAAAACCAAGCAGCAGACGCATCAACGTGGATTTTCCGCATCCCGTCTTGCCGACTATCGCCACGTATTGCCCGGAGCGGACTTTCATGCTCAAATTGTCGATGACTACCGGGGATTCCTCCGAGTATCCGAAAGTAATGTTGTCCAGTTCAATCGAACCGTTCAGCTTTTGTATGGTCTTTTTATCCTCGTTGATTTCGGGCGCGGTTTCCAAAATCGGCTTCACCATTTCGAGTATCGGGTCTATATACGCAATAAAGCCTGCCATGCCGTTCAGTGTAATCATGGCGCCGCTAGTCATCCCGAACGCCGCGCTGAACGCTAGATACTGAGCGATAGAAACGCCTGAGCGGGCGGCGGCATAATAGATGAACAACATGCCAAGCAAGGCGGCCGTTCCTTCAAACGCCTGCTCTATTTTCAGAAAAACCGCGGGATTATATGTCTGATTGGCCTGCAATTTGTATTTTTCGGCATACCTCGTGAAAGCCCTGCTTTCACAGCCGCCAAGTTTTATCTTTTGGATGCCGGAAAACAGCGCAAATATAATGCCGTTTACCTTTGCTCGCGCTTTCAGAGTCTTTCTCATTTTTTTTTGGCTCAAAACTATGCTGGCGGCAAAAACGCCCACCTGCAATAAGATGGCGATGATAGCCGGGAAAGCCAACGGGGGCGCGATAGTAAAAATCTGCGCTATGTATATCAATGAAAAAAGTCCCGTCATCCCGACACCTAGAAAAACCTGCCCCAGCAGTGTGCAAAGTTCACTCAGAGAAAGTATTCGCAATGAAAGCTCCCCCGAACTGAACCGGCTGAAAAACTGCGTCGGCAAATCGACCATACGGCTCATGACGGCGCTTTGTAGTGCGACATCAATTTTTGTCGTGATCTTTGTCTGCAAAAGACTTTTGGTTATGCCCATAATAAATGACGATATGGCCACGCCGGCCAGCAAAAAGCTTACCGATACTATCAGCAAGCCGTCTCCCGACGGAATTATATCCGAAAAGATGAGCCGGGTTATAAATGGCATAAATGCGCCGAACAGGGCGATGGCAAGAGAAGCCGCCAAGATCATCAGAATATCGGATCTCACGAGGTTTGCCCGCATAAAATTAATGATGTCCTTGATACTCAGAACCCGGTTCGGCAGGGACTTGTAAAAGCATATCGCACCGGACTTCACATTTTTCGCGGTTTGGGAATTTAATTTGAGCCGCTTACCCGATTCATAGTCAAAGAAGCTGTATCCGCCCAAGCTGGGGATGAGAGCGACGACATCGCCGTTTATTGTTTCTCCGAGCAAGGCGCCCACGCTGTCCTTCCACCAGACGTTATTCAAAGTGATACGCCTGCGCATGACGCCTGAATTCCTCAGCAAATGTTCAAGCTGCTTGTGTATATTTTCGGCGCCTTCGTCCATCTCGCCGACCGAAACTTTGTAATACCGGCATATTTCTTCAACCGCGTTTTTGGTCTTCGCGTGCTCGTTATCAAGAAATTTTGCGTTTTTGTTCTCGCCCATCACTACGGAAGAAAGATCATAAAAAGATTTCGCGACGTCCGCCTCGTCCCTTTTTATCCTCTCCTGAATTTGATTTTCAAACCAGCCCATGCGACTTACCTCATTCCATTGTAATCAGCTTCGTATACAGACCGCCCGACCGAATCAGTTCGTCATGGGAGCCTCTTTCCACCGCTACGCCTTTATCAAGGACGACTATCTCGTCACAGTCGCGGATGGTGGACAGGCGGTGCGCGATGATGATGCAGGTTACCCCGCGGTCCTTGATCGCCTTTGTCACCTCATATTCCGTCTTTGAATCGAGCGCGGACGTGGCTTCGTCAAGTATGACAATGGTGGGATCCTGCGCCAATACCCGCGCGATTTCAAAGCGCTGGCGCTGGCCCCCGGAAAAGTTCCTGCCGCCTTCCGCGACGGGACAGTCATAGCCGCCTTCGCGCAGCATGATATCCTCGTGTATCTGAGCGTCACGCGCCGC
>JAISCO010000256.1 GCA_031265535.1 Spirochaetaceae bacterium
AAACTCAAAAAATCGAAATGACACCGCTATATATAGCGTTATTAAACCGTATAATAAAGAAAATAACGCTATATATGGAAGCGACAATGACTTTTGACACAGGCTGGCATGTAAACCCGCTGGCGGGGGGGATTGAGGATTAGGATTTTTTGTAATAAAATAAAAACATGAGCGTTCGCGGCACAGGCAAAAACAATTCAAACAGACGGCGTAAACTACCGGTCGGTATACTCCTTTGGATGATTTTTTTTATTGTTATACTATTACTATTTATAATCAATATGCCTGCCATTCGAAGAACACTGCAATCCACCCGTATCGTTGACCGGCTTACCAATACACCCGCCGCCGAAACAGAAACAGACGAACAGGATGCGCCGGTAAACGAGATTACCATTTCACCCCCCGGCCCGGAGCCATATATAGATATCCCGGAGACCGCTCCGGCAGGCAGCGGCACGACCGCTATTGTGATAGAAGAGTACCCGGATACCTCTGAAACACCGGCAGACGCCGCTGTAGAGACCTCCGCGCCGCCGCCGCCCGCTGCGGAAACCTCGGCAATAAACAAGGCGCCGCCGGAGACACGGGAGCGCGTGATCTATTTCGTAAAAATTGACAATTCCGGCTTAGTGTTCACATCGCCAGTAAAAAGACGTGTTTTTGCTTCAGACTCGCCGTTGCTTGACGTGTTAAATCTACTTTTACAAGGCCCCACTGAAGCTGAACAAGGACAAGGGTTTACGTCACTAATACCGGAAGGCGTCCGCATACAGAACGCCCGTGTTACCGGCAATACGGCTGTGATAAGTTTTAACGAAAATTTTATGTTTAACAGCTATGGGGCGGAAGGCTATATCGCGCAGCTACGCCAAATTGTCTGGACGGCAACCGAATTTCCAAACATATATGACATTCAAATCCTGATAGAAGGACGGCGCGTTGATTTCCTTGGAGAAAGCATAAGAATAGGGCGGCCTATCGGCAGGGATTCGTTGTAAAAAATTTGTTACAAAAAATCATTGCAAAAAATCCGCCGCATAAAAATTCGCCGTAAAATATCAATGGATCACATGTATCAACGGATATCTAAAATCTCGGCATTAGCATTCTTAAAAATATTGGTAACCTCGTTGATGTCCAGCCCGGTTATCTTCATTGTGCCGCCCATCTCGGCAAGATAGTCGCCTTCATGCGTTACAAACGACACGATGCTGCCGTTTTTTTCGGCAATAGCATGGCTGAGCTTCGCAATCTGTCCGGGCTGTTCCCGCATAACAAAACTTATCCGAACGCCGTTATGCCGCGCCCCAAAAGCGTTTATAAAAGCCTGAAACAAGTCCTTTACCGTTACTATACCTAACAAAAGTTTACCGCGCACTACCGGCAGGCAGCTTATGTTGTTGTCCGCCATAGTACGCGCCGCTTTTTCGACAACCTCATTTTCAACGGTGGTGATAACCGGTTTTGTCATCACTTTATCGACCGTGAGTTTTGATAAAAGATAGCTGATTTCATACATATCCAGACTTGTAGCAGGCGATGGGTACGCCTTAAGCATATCTCTTTTTGTAGCGATACCGGCCAAGTTCTTTTCTCTGTCAAGCACCGGCAGATGCGAGATTTTTTCTTTATCCATTAAATAACGCGCCTCGCTCATAGTCGCGTCAACATAGGTATAAATTGGATTTTTTGTCATAACACGGCTAACAATCATAGTTTTTCCTTATGATTGCAGTATACGCCATCCTCCCAAAAATGCAACCCCCCATTTGCCATGGAGGCACATGCGCTCCGCGCCCACCAGTGGGTTTACATACGCTCCGCGCCCACCAGTGGGTTTACATACGCTCCGCGCCCACCAGTGGGTTTACATGCGCTCCGCGCTAGCATACCGAAAACGGTCTTCAGCCTCTGCCTTCAGGTTCGCAAATAGCGGTTGGCATACGCGGCTGAGGGCAGAGCGGCGTTCACTTCGATAGCGGCCTTTGTGTCACTCCTCATTCCTCACTCCCCACTGTCAATTCGTGGCTAATTTTTCAATTCAGGAGGGGGGCGCTGTTTCCCCGCATCATCGCAAACCGCTGCCTCATAGTCACGCCCCCGCCCAAAAACGGCACGCTCTCCCAGTGAGCGTGTGTAAGTATGTGGCAGCATGGCGTAGGCCCCAAAAAACTTACTGTTGCCTATAAATGTTTAAAGGCCGCTGTCTCCAGCCTGCCTACGGCAGTCTTCCGCCACCCCCCGCCGCTTCGCAACAACCTGCTCGTAAGCCGCCTTCTTAATTGCTAATTGCTCATCCCTAACTGTTAATTGTTCATTGTTCATTGTTCATTCCTAATTCCTAATTGTTACTTGTTAATTGTAATTTTTCATTCTTCCTTTTTACCTGTTACTTTGTCCTTTGTTCTTCCTTCTTCCTTTTTACCTTTTCCTTTTTCCTTAGTCTAATCTTTCCACGGGGATAGCAGTCCGCGCAGAGAACGTTTACCGTTTTTTTCATACTCTTCACTCAAAACAGTTTTCCATGGAATATATTTACGGCTTGCGCCGCCGTTTTTTTCAAGCCAGTCGTATTTCAACAAGCGGAGTCTTAGCCCTTCATCAAGAAAGAGTTGTATTCCCGCCGGTCCGGGCAGAAGGAACGCGATGAATACTGAAATTGCAAGAAAAAGCAGTGTTAAACAAATTGTGCCTATAAAAAAAAGCGGGTTATCGATAAAAAGTAAAAAACTCTTTTTTACAATTTTCATCGGTTTTACGCTAATACGGGCACGAATTGCAAAAAAATATTGAAACGCCGTTATTAACACGACGAGAAGCCAAAAAAACAGTGATGCTATCAACAGTCCGGCGGTACTGTTCAACAGTAGATAAAATGGAATTACAAAGATAAATATCATCACTGTGATGCAGACAAAGATGCCGTATATTATCCCGCACGGCCATACGGCTCCAAGCGCCTTGCAAAAATCATCAAAACCAAATATCATGTAATCAGAAATTTTTCTTACGCACATTGCCGAGGCTGCAAGATATGTTGAACACCATAAAACGCCTAAGAAAAATATAGATGCGGAAACCGCGCTTGGAAGCGGGGCAAATATATCAAGCAGCCGGTGAATAAACACGAAAAATAAAGCGGACGCTATGAATCCAATATTTAACAACGCCAGGCGAAGCGCGTTGTCCCAAAGGTCAAAAAAGGTCTTTTTTAACAGGAAACCTATCATAACTTCAGACTCTATATGCCGATATTATCGGTAGGAGTTCATTGTTTGTTTATGAAGAAGTTTGATATTGCCATGATCGCCGCGGGGGCGGCGGTTCTGATAATGGCTTTTCTATTTTACCCCGCTAAAAAAATAAATTTCGGGTCTACTACTTTGGTGTTTTCCCAGTGGTTCGACAGTGAAGACGAACGGGCTGTCATTGATGATATAATCGCCGAATTTGAAGACAGCCACCCCGGTATTAACATTATTCCGGTCTATAGAACTTATCAAAGTATAAGAAATGATTTTGCCTATTATTCAGGTGTCACGCGGAATGAACAGGCATTTGATAAAAAAAATAAAAGAAATGACGCGCGGGAACTGCCGGATATTGTGTCTATCGACCCTTTATGGTTTGACGATTCAGAAGAACAAATATTATTCGCAAATCAAAATATATCTGAAGCATCAAGTATCGGCGTAAATAATGATGTGTTTTCAATACCGCTTTACTCTTATTTTAATATGCTCTTTTACAATATAAAAATTTTAGAAGACGCGGGTTTTGACCGTCCGCCCAAGACCCGCGGTGAATTCATGTCTGTATGCATTAAACTTAAAGAAAAAAATATTTACGGTTTATCTGTGAGCGATAATTTTTTTACAGATATATTTCCCTGGATATTGTCAGAAACCGGCAGCAATGTACAGATATTTAATAGCGAAGAAGATAATTTTGATTTTTCAGAAAAAAATGTTATTGAAAGTATAAATTTTTTTAATGAGATTAACGCGCAAAATATGCTGGGAAGACCGCCTTTCATAGGGAACGAGGAAGAAAAAATAAATAATTTTCTCGCCGGTAAAACCGCAATGATGACGGCTTCTTCAAGGCTTATAAAATTATTTGAAGCCGAATACAGTAATTTGAATTTCGGCGTTACAAATATTCCGTATTCTGAAAATTATTCCGGACGTCCGGTATTTAATATGAGCAGTGTACATGCCGCTGTTTTATCGGCAAGCCCTCATAAAGAGGAAGCTCTTGAGTTTGTAAAATTTCTTAATGATAAAAAAGCCGCTCTTGCCGCCGCTGCCGGCGCTGTTTCTGAAGATACGGCGTCTTCTGTGTTTGCTTATTCGCGGGCGGCGGACATGGAAAGCGGGAGCCCTGTGTTTGCAAAAGCGCAAAATATGATCGAAAGCGCGGAAACTGTCGATGACTGGAAACTTTTTTCGGCGCGCGCCGCGCTTAATTCTATCGCCGGTGAAGAAATCATCGCTATGTTAAAGTATAATCGCGGTACGGACGAAACCGCCGCGGCTATAAAAAACCGTTATGCTTATATTGTTGAATGAGTTCGTATGTCTAAAAGATAAATGCCTGGCAACTGTTAAAGCAGGACCTCAGCAATTCCGATTTCAAAACGAAAATCAGCGCCAACACGGATGTCCACCGCAAAGAGGTAAAAAGTAAAAGGTAAAAGGTAAAGAAAAATGTCAATGAGCAATGGAAGAAGCGGCACAAGCGTAATTTGCGAAGCGTAACGAAGCAAATTAGAGCGGGAAGCACTGTTTTTACAGAGCAAAAATGCGCCCAAAATCAAAAAAGTGTCGTTAAAACTATATCAAATCCAGGATTTTCTCGAAATCGGAATTGCCGGCAGGACCTTAGGCCGGCTATTAACTGTGTGCTACCCCCAGCATGGAGTTTGCACCCAAGCTCAACGCTGTTGGGTCGTTTTCTGCCGCCCCCGCGCCCCGCCTATAGGCGCGGCTTATATGCCAAGAATTTAAATCTACCGGTTCATCGCCGTATCCGTTTAACCTTCATGCCGGAATATCCGCTCTTGTAAAAAGTTTGTTTTATACGGTATCCCTTTGGCCGATTCGTTTGTTTCAATAGAGAGGGTGAGAGAAGGTGTTGCTCACGCAGCAACCGCTTACGCGGCAATGGCTTTCGCGGCGCTTTTCAAAGGGTGTTTTTCATAGTAATATTCTTTAACTGAGGGTTCCGCTATGTTTATCCGTGAAAACTGCGGCGGTTTGCCGGTGGAGTTATGACAGAATTGATGACAGGTTTTAGGTGGAGTGCATGGTGGAATTGATGACTAGGGTTAGGCGTGGAGTGTATGGCGGGATTGATGGCTTGGTTTAGGCATGGTTTGACGGCGGCGGGCGCGGTAATGGGCTGTATAAAAAAGCGCCGCTTATGTATTATTTTTTTGACAATTGTTTTTTCTGTAATGACTTTTCCGGCGGCTGCTCAGGAAAATGACGCGGAACTTGACGAAACTGAGGAAATCGAAGACATTGCGATTGATGATATTGGATCAATTGATGGCGATATTGATGAATCAATTGATGATGGTATTGATGATGATATCGAAGGCGGCGCGGATGACGAAAACGCGGGTATTCCTATCATGTCGAATTGGGACGGTATGCCGCTCACCGGATATACTCGCGGCGACCAGACTTTTAATATAAGTCTTGGCGTTCTTTTGCCGCTTTTCTTTACCTCCGCCTCCGGAGATACTCTGGAAAACAAGCTGTCTGTCGGCGGGGTCGGCTCTCTTGCTTACAATTATTTTCTGGATTCCCATATATTTTTAGGCGGTATATTGGCGGGAAGTTTTTCGCAAACACTAGGAAAAAACTTTTTGTATATGATACCGATAGCTTTTACGGCGGGGTATCAGTTTGTCTTTAGGCGTTTTGAATTTCCGCTTTCGCTGACGGTAGGCGGCATGACTGAGCAATATCTTACCTATAATGGCTACTGGCTTTTTTTAAAGCCTCAGGCATCCGGCTTTTTTAGGTTTAACAACGACTGGTCGTTTGGACTTAACGTCGCGTGGTGGCTTGCCCCGCAATGGACAAACATCCCTGAAAAAGACGCTGTTGGAAATTTTATGGAAATAACGCTTTCCGCGCGTTACCATTTTTAAGGACTGCGTTATGAAACAAATTATGAAACAAGTACGATTAATTTTTATTTTGCTGATTTTTTTGTCGTCATGCGCTCAAGACCCCATATTCAATATGATTGCTAACGAGATAGAGCCTAAAGACCCCAAGATAAAAGGCTCGCCTTCAAAGCTGGTACGCTTTAACGATGATATTTATACAGCCAACGGTAAACTTTGGAAATACTCAGATTCAAACTGGTCTAGTATCGGCGCTCCGTCCAATATCTATGACATTGCCGCCGGAGGGAACGAGTTGTATCTTTTGAGCGTTAGCGGCAGCAATACCACGGTTTATAAGCTGGGCGGCGGTAGTATATGGAATTCTACAGGGTATAATATGATTCAAGGTCTGTACAGCGATGGCGCAAAGCCTGACGCCCCTGTTTATGCCGGCGCCAAGAGAAGCAGTTCCGACTCCAGTGATTACGCGATTCTTAAAATCACAGGTGATTCTTTCGAATTTGAGCTGGCTATAAACAGTCCGCTGGCCGGGGTAGCCGATTCATATTTTGCTACCGCGACAAGCGGTATATATAACCGCTCCACACTTACCCTTATTACGGGATCCCCCGTTTACTCTATCGCCGGTATAATTGATACAAAACCAGCAACAGAGGGAGTTATTGCTGTAACGGGTAACGGCAGAATATTGAAAGTTACCGCAAACAGCATAGAAGAAAAAACCGGTTCTTATCCGTCTTTTACCGGCGCTCTTGCTATTTATAAACGGGATGATATGAATACTCCCTTTTTATTACTTGGAAGCAAGAGCGGTATCTATGATTTGGGCTACCGTGAAATGAGCCTGGACGGAAATTTTGTGTTATCCAACCCCGGCGACAGCATTCCGTATTCAACTGTCTCTGACCGCGATAAATACCGGTCGACTCTGGCAAAATGCGCCGTTAATTCGCTGATACAAGTTCCCGATTCTACGGGAGGCCCTGATGGACTGCCAATCATTTTTGCTTCTACACAAAAAGACGGGCTCTGGTCATACCGAAACAATGAATGGAACGCCGAAGAATAGCATCCCCGCCGTAAGTAGCGCAAATTTTGCGGCAAACAAG
Source organism: Spirochaetaceae bacterium (assembly GCA_031265535.1). Classification (GTDB taxonomy): domain Bacteria; phylum Spirochaetota; class Spirochaetia; order Treponematales; family Breznakiellaceae; genus JAIRMY01. Next base: position 7,258 of record JAISCO010000256.1, read on the forward strand.
GCAAGCGCGCAAAATTTGCGGCAAAATTTGCGGCAAAATTTGCTGCGGGTATTAAGCCCCATTGCAAATGAACTTGAGAGTCGCAAATTCTCCAATTTTGTCGAATTTTCCGCAAATTCGACGCTATATATGGTATATGTATGATTAAACATACGCTATGTATAGCGTATGTTTAAGAACTCGCGACTC
>JAISCO010000335.1 GCA_031265535.1 Spirochaetaceae bacterium
CCTTCATGACTCACGCCGCCTACCCCTATACCGGGTCCAAGCCGCCCTTCAAAAACCCAACCGTTAGGCTGCCCGATGTCAAATTTCCAGCCCGCTTGCAGCTTGGCATGAAAACCGAAGGCGTTTAACGTAGTAGAGAGATCCACAAACGAAGCCATTTGAATACCGAGTCCCAATTGAACAAAAAATTGCCCCGCCCATGGATACAGCCGCGCGAAAGCATCGACAGAGAACGGAAGCACCGCCAAATAGTCGTTAGTGTCACTCTTTTCGCCGTCATAATACATTGTCGGGATACCGAAAAAATCCAATGCGACGTCCGCGCCAACACCCAATTTCTCCGATAACGCACGCTCATAACTGAGCATACTGCCCAAAAACATGGCGGTGTTCTTTTTCCCTTTTCTTTCTGTTTGTCCGCTGATTGCGCCATAAATGGCGACTGATTACGCGAATTACGCCCGCTCCGATCATTTATAGCGCCGATGCCCCAAAAATCAGTGTAATCTGCGTAATCAGTGATGTCCTTTTTACTTCTTCCTTTTTCCTTTTTACTTCGTAAGCAATTGTAGATTTTTGGGCGCATTTTACTAAACGCTGCTCTGCTCATACGAGGAAAGAACGCCAAGCGCGGCGATAGCCGCTATACAAGCTGTCTCTGTACGCAGTGCGCGGCAGCCTAACGACAAACGCTTAAAACCGGCGTTTCTGAACTGTAGCCGCTCTCTGTCCGACCATCCGCGCTCGGGGCCTATGGCAAGCGCCGCCGGACATGCGTTCTGCACGCCGCCCAAAACACCCTCCGGCTCTACATTATCGCAGGCTATGCGGCTTGCTTCAGGGCATTCATTTACCCCGCCGTCTTCCAGCCATTCTTTTAACGAAGAAAACACGGCAATTTGAGGCAGCGTTGTATCACGCGATTGACTCGCCCCTTCGATCAACGCGGCCCGCGCCCCGCCGTCCTCCAGCAATGTTGTTTTAAGATAATTCTTGTCGCTTAACTCGCAGCAAACAAGATGTACGGCGCTTACACCCATGCTTGAAAGATCACGAAGCAGGCGGCGCGTCTGTATAGGACGGGGAAAACCTACCGCCACAGTTACCGGCAGGCGCGGCGGCGGAAATTCTGTTAAATTGAGCGAAAAAAGCAGGCGGCCATCGTCAAAAACCTGCGTTATGCGCCCTTTTCCACGCTTTCCGCCCAGAATACCGGCGTCAAACTCATCCCCTGCTTTCTTGTGCAGGGTTTTTACCAGATGTATGGCGCGCGGATCACGCTTTTGTAACGGCAAATCGCGCTCATCTTCCTCAAAAAGAATTAAATTCACGTTTCAATGATTGATACAATGCCTGAGTTTCGCAATAACTCTTCCGCCTCTTGTAAATCGGCCTTGTAGTTAATGTTAAAAAATAAACTGCTATGCGTTCCCGCGTGGATTTTTTTTATATCGCCGCTTTGAATGACGCAAATACGAAGTTTTTTAAGGACAGGCAAGATTTTGTAATCGCCGCTTTCGAGCGCGGCGCGGATTATATCTGTACAGTTCTTGCTGTACAGCGCGTTAAACGGTTCAAGGAAGCCGTCATCTTTTTGCGCGGCGCAAACATCGTACCTTTGTGCGCCGCCGCCGTTTTCGACTCTATTTTTTATGAAATTTATGTAATCGGACGAGATGAACGGCATATCGCAGGCTACAATGTACAAGTATTCACTTTTGCAGTGTCTAAGGCCCTGATAAATGCCGGCAAGCGGCCCCGCCCCTATATCATCATGCAGGACAAGCACATTATCATGTTCAAATTTATTGTTGGAAGAAACTATAATTTCGCTAAAAATAGCTTGCAAGCGCGTTATAAGGATGGACATAACATTTGTTCCGTTCAGGGACAGCATTTTCTTGTCATATCCCATCCGGGAACCCTTTCCTCCGGCAAGGATTAACGCGCTGCCGAAGGAAGGGGTTGTTTTTTTAATGATGACCGCCTGACCCCTTGTAAGTGGTATGCAACAGGTGATGCGATTGTTCACCGCACGGCTCTTTAAGGAAATCTTCGTAAACCTTTTTTATAGCCGGATTTTCGTGGCTCTTGCGCTTAGGCAGATTCTTGTCGTGTGCAAAAGTCGCGTCGCGCCGGTTTTTGTACGCTTCGGGAACATCGGCATCAAGTACGAGCTTAGGCTGCCCGCCGCCGGAGACGCAGCCTTCCGGACAGGACATCACTTCGATAAAGTGCAAATCAAGTGTACCCGCCTCAAGTTTTTCGATTATCGGGTCTATGTTCTTTAGGTAAGTGAGAATTCCAACTTTAAGCGTAAGATCGCCGACTCTTATATCAGCGGTACGAAAACCTTCCGTGCTGCGTACCGGCGTAATATCGACATCTTTGTCGCTTAGCTCTTTGCCGGTTATAAGGGTATAACCGGTACGGATTGCCGCTTCCATGACTCCGCCCGTAACTCCGAAAATAGTTGCAGCGCCGGTATAATCGCCTAGCGGCATATCGAATTTTTCGTCCGGCAGCGCGTTAAAGTCTATGCCGCAATATTTGATTAAATAGGCAAGTTCGCGGGTTGTTATCACGACATCAACATCGCGCTGTCCTGACGCGTTCATCTCCGGACGTGAGCACTCAAACTGCTTTGCGGTACACGGCATCACGGAAACAACAAAAATATCTTTTGGGTCAACTTTGTTAAGTTTAGCGCCGTAAGTCTTGAACATGGGCCCCGACATTTGCTGCGGGCTGCGGCAGGTAGACAGGTGCTTGGTCAATGAGGGATGCTGATCTTCCATGTATTTTATCCACGCCGGGCAGCAGGATGTAAACATTGGAAGCGTGCCGCCGCCTGTAACGCGCTTAACGAGCTCTGTGCCTTCCTCCATGATTGTAAGGTCGGCGCTCCAGTTTGTATCGTATACACGCTTAAAGCCGATCCGGCGCATTGCGGCGGCCATCTTTCCCGGAGTAAGCGAGCCGAGCGGCATACCGAAATCCTCGGCAAGCGCTACGCGGACGGCCGGGGCCGCCATTATCATTGTAAATTTGGGGCTTTTTAGCGCTTCAATAACCTCTTCAAGGTGGCAGACATTGTAGGCGGCGAACAGCGGTTCGGTAACTGTTTCCGGCAGATGGCGTTCCGCGCGTTTTTGAGCGTAAATTTCCGCTCCGTGGTCAATCAGTGAAATGTAGGATTTACATTTCTGGACACATTGACCGCAGTTTACGCAGCGTTCCTCGACAATTTTTTGGGCTTCGTGCGGATTTCCCTCAATCGCGAAAACCGGGCAGACTTTTGTACATTCCTGACATCCGGTGCAAATATCTTTATCTATCGTAATTACGGTCATTATTCGCCTCCTTCCTGGGTTTGGGTTTGCAACGTTGTTTCAGAAGCAATAACGCCCATAGCGTTTACCGCGCTGATTCGTTTTTCCTCAATCTCGGCGGTGGGATTCACCAGGCGCAACGATTTGTTTGGACAGTTCGCCACGCACGCCGGCTCGCCTGTGTCTATGCAAAGGTCGCATTTGTAGACCAGCTTCTTCGTACAGCAGGCTTCGGTGTTTTCCGTCACTTCTTCGTTGGAGAAAACCTGAACGGCGCCGAAGGGACAGGCCAACGCGCAGTTACGGCAGCCTATGCAGCGGTGCGGGTCAAGGACGACAACGCCGTTTTGCCGTTTAATCGCGCCCGTTAGACAGGAACGCAGACATGGCGCATCTTCACAGTGATGACACTGAACCGGCATACAGACGTTTCCCTCTCGCGTAAGGTAGAGGCGCGGAATCACCGGAGATGTAATGTTTCCGGCGGTCAGCGGTCTTTTCTTTTGATGCCCCGCGAAACAGGCAAGTTCGCAGGCGCGGCAGCCGGTACATTTTTCCGTATCGGCCAGCACAAAAAACGATTGTTGTATACTCATAAAACTCCTCTTTTGGGCGGTCCCGCCGCCCTTTTATAAAATCAAGGACAGCGCGTTTACCGCTTGCGTCCGTTTATCATCTATGCTTGTTTCCGTTATTATGGCTTTTTGATTGGCGTATGTACAATCCGCGACGCACTCAGGCAAACCTTGCTTGAAGCCGGAACTATCACAGTCCAGGCATTTTTGCGTATCAATGAGTAAATCGCCATGCATGAAAGCCAGCGCGGCGTTTTTACATGCTACCACGCATACTTTTTGCATACATTCGAGGCAGCGTACTATTAAAAAGCAACTTTCAGTATCCATGAAACCCCTTATATAATTAAAACACAGTTTTTTTTGTAAAGCAAGTTTTTTCCATTTGCCACCCGCCAGCGGGTTTACATACGCTCCGCGCTAGCCCGCCAGCGGGTTTCTCATGCGCTCCGCGCTAGCAGCTTGCCGCTAACGCAAACTTGTTTGCGCCGTTGGCGGGCGGAGAGGCTTTCGGTTCGATAACGGCCTTCGAGGTTTTACCATTTGCCATGGAGGCAACCCGCCAGCGGGTTTCTCATGCGCTCCGCGCTAGCCCGCCAGCGGGTTCCTCATGCGCTCCGCGCTAGCGTCTTGCCGCCAACGCAAACTTGTTTGCGCCGTTGGCGGCGGAAACGCGTTCAAGTTGATAGCGGACTTCAAGGTTTTGCCTTCAATCTGAAAATGGCGTTCATTTACCATGCCATTATCTTCCTCATGCGGCGCATTTTTTGCTTTGCAAAAAACCACTATCCACTGTCCACTTTTAATTGTTAATGAGTGGGGGTAGCGGAAAAGCGTTTTTGCAAAAGCAAAAACCTTTGTAGCGCGGCCTTTAAGCGACATGTAACAGTAAGTTTTTGGGGCCTACGCCATGCTGCCACATACTCACACACGCTCACTGGTTCGCGTGCCGTTTTTGGGCGGGGGGAGCAGCGTCGAAAAAGTTCATTATATTACCTCAAAATTTTAACGGTTTATGATTGATGCGCTTCCCCACTTTGTTAAGAATTCATTTTTTACCTCTTACCTCTTCCTTTTTACTTTTTCCCTTTTCCTTGTTTACTTATTCCTTCTGAGCGTGTGAGATGCGGGGATTGACGATTTTGAAGTGATGTGCTTACAATGAATGCATATATACTTCAACGGAAGCGGGGTGTAACTCCTCCACTAGTCCGTAACTGTGAATTGGGCGGCGGAAACGCCGGGTTTGTCGAAACAGCCACTGACGAAAGTTGGGAAGGCTGACATATCAAAGCCCATAAGTCAGGAGACGTTGGTATATCGGCATTATTTTTTCTGGGCTTCGAGAAGCGAGTCGAGAAAAACCGATTATTAAGCGACACGAATGAACGGTTTTTTTCACATTTTCATAGATGGGGAGAATTGTCTGTGCTAGCATCGGAAACCGGTACGCGAAGGTATTATTTTGCTCCTCGCAAACTGTCCCTATTCACAATTTACTGTTTTTGGTTTTCCTCCCTGACTTCAAGCCTGGACCGCAGTGGTCTGTCAAACGTTGTTTGACACGCAGACTTGAAACAGGGCTTTTTTAGTATAATCCCGCGTGGACAAGGAGTTGTTTTATGAAGAAGAGAATGTGCTTGGTATTGTTATTACTTTTGGGGATCCTGCTTATTGCCTGTTCCGGTAAAAAGAATTCACCGGTTGTAAGTGAAGACGATAAAGCCTTCAAACTTGTTGATGTGCTTGATCGAGAGGTAACGATTCAAGGTCCGGTGGAACGGGTATATTACGGGTTCTATTATGAGAATCTGCTGGCCATTGCCGGCCCTACGGCTTTTGCCAAGGTTGCGGCCACATCTTTATATGACACAGAAGGCTATTTTTTGACCCTGTCGCAGATCTACCGTGAACGTGTGGAAGGATATGCTGATATGATAGATGTTGGCTCGACACTGAATGATGATTTTAATATCGAAAAATTGCTGGACATGGATTTGGATGCCGTGATCCTTGGCGCATACCAGTATACCGATCTGGCAAACCGGATTTCGGTACTTGAGAACGCGGGGATTCCGGTAGTTGTCATCGACTATACACTAGGGACTATGGATATGCAGCGCAGATCGACCGAAGTCCTTGGTAAACTCTTTGGTGTGGAAGATCGGGCACAGCGAATAATCGACCAATACATCGCCGCTTATTCGGATATAGAAAAACGTATAGCCGGCGTAAGCGCCAAAAAGAAGATATTCAGCGAATTCCATTCTACCATCAACAGCTATAACGAGATTGGAACTTCTGTTAGCTCAGGTCATTTTTTATCAGCTTATATGGAAAAGGCGGGAGGAGAAAATATAATGATCAAATTTATGGAACAAAGCGAGCAGCTCCGCATTGATCCGGAGTATCTTCTTGAGGCTGACCCGGATATCGTAGTCTTTATCGGCGGTGAATCAGAAAACAAGAATAAAGACGGTGTAGTAACCGGACACCGGGTAAGCAGGGAACGAATGCTTGCCTCGGCGAAAAACATAATCCCATCCCGTCCGGGATGGGATACCCTTAAAGCGGTACAGGACAATCAGATATTCGTTGTAGAGAATGGGATATGCCGGACTATGGCGGATTATACTATTGTTCAGTTTTTGGGAAAAGCCATGTACCCTGAATTGTTTAAGGATGTTGACCCAATGGAAAACCTCAAGGCGTATTATGCGGAGTACCTTCCTTCCCTGCGTCTGGATGGCATCTTCTTCTATGGTTTACGTTCAACCGATATAAACTAGCGTCCCTAAGCCGCGGAACACACATGAACAAGGCTATATGAACGGTATCGCGAATTATCAACGTCTAAGCAGGAAGAGGATTGTCTTTTTAGCGGGTATCGGAGTATTTCTGCTTTTGGTAGGGATCGCGGATATGCTTACCGGTTCCTCATCTTTAACCTTGATAGATACGTTTCGGGTTTTATTTGAGGGACCATCGGTCAAAGGAAAATATAACGCAATAATCTGGGGCATACGCCTGCCGATGACTCTTACTTGTTTTTGTGTGGGAGCATCCCTTGGACTGGCTGGGGAACAGATGCAAACCATCCTGAATAACCCCCTTGCCAGCCCCTATACCTTGGGAGTATCCTCCGCCGCCGGATTCGGCGCCGCGCTATCAGTTATTTACGGCTTTCCCTTTCTGCCCTTTGTGTGGGTCAACGTGCCTCTATCCGCCCTGATATTTGCTCTTATAGCCAGTGTTATTATCGCCTATTCCTCCAGCCGTCTTGGTGGCGGTGATACAAAGACCATGATCCTGTTCGGTATCGTCATAACCTTTTTCTTTTCCGCCCTGCAATCATTGATGCAGTATATGGCGACCCAATCCCAGGCTGCGGAGATACTTCATTGGCTTTTTGGTTCCCTCTCTAAAGCAACATGGGCCGGCGTGGCGGTCTGCAGCGCTGTCTTTGTCGTAATCTTTGTGGTGTCCATAAAATTTAGCTGGACTTTGACAGCCCTTTCCGCGGGAGAAGACCGCGCTAAAAGCCTGGGCATAAACACGGCCTTACTTAGGGTACAGATTTTTATCATGTCTGCCATCCTGACCGCTACCGCGGTTTCTTATGTCGGTTCCATAGGGTTTGTGGGCTTAGTGGCGCCCCATTTTGCCCGGATATATGTAGGTGAGGATCAGCGGTATCTGGCGCCAGCGTCCGCCATATTCGGAATCGCTATGCTGCTGGTATCTTCTATCATTTCTAAAAGGGTCAAGAACGGGGTGATTATTCCTGTGGGGATTATTACAAACCTTGTGGGAGTCTGTTTCCTCGCTTATCAGGTGATGAGAAGGAAGACCGCATGATAAGCCTAACTACAAAGGATATCAGAATAGGCTTTTCAAATAAACTTGTACTCCGGGGAATCAATGCTTTTTTTCAACAGGGAACGCTGAATTCAATCATTGGGGTAAACGGCGCCGGAAAGACACTCTATGTCAAATCCATCGCAAATCTAGTCCCCCATTCCGGTACGGTTACCCTCCGCCGGGATAATACCCTTTTGGGGTATGACACCATAGCCTATGTCCCACAAATGACGGCCGTCGGTTCGGAACTAACGGTATTTGAAATGATATTGCTTGGCAAGATTAGGCAGTTAACATGGCGGGTAAAACAAGAGGTATTGGAAGAAGTGGAGCGGGTTATTACCCTTTTGCATTTAAGCGGTCTCCATGGACAACGCTTTTCAACCCTGTCCGGGGGTCAAAAACAGTTAGTGATGATGGCTCAATCAATCGTGTCGAAACCCAAGGTCTTGCTTTTGGATGAACCAACCTCCGCCCTGGATCTGAAACATCAAATTGAGGTACTGGATATAGCAAAAAAATATTCTATCGAAACGGAGGCAATTACCCTGGTGATTATGCATGATCTTTCCCTGGTGTCAAGATATTCCGACACGGTTGTGGTTCTTGATCATGGTACTATATTGAAGCATGGTACGCCCAATGAAGTGATGGAAAAAAAACTGTTGGAATATGTTTATGGCATAGAAGTAGAGGTTGCCACTACACCACAGGGATATAAAACGGTTACACCCATTCGTATTCTCTCAAAACAGCCGTCTCCAGAAGTTTGAAGTTACGTGCCAGTTTGCCTAAAATTTGCTGGAAAATTTGCAAGCCCTGGAAACCTGTGGTTTCCTTTAGAGGCATGTTATTATATACATTATGAAGATATATTTGGATCATTGCGCTTATAATAAGCCGTTTGACGACCAAAGTAATATAAAAAATCAACTTGAAACAACGGCAAAATTATATATTCAGGATCAAATCCGATAGGGTAAATATGATTTAGTATGGTCTTATATGTCCGATCTTGAAAATGGCAATAATCCAAATGTAGAAAATAAAAATTCTATTCAATTATGGGAAAATATTGCAAAATATAAGTGCAAATCATCAGAAACTATATTAACACGGGACAGACAAATTGAACAAAATAAAATACGGCCCAATGACGCTTTACATATTGCATGCGCAATAGAAAGTCAGTGTGAATATTTTATAACGACTGATGAAGGTTTAACGAACAAGAAACTGGCAAAACGTCGCAAAGAGCCGGAATATTATGCGACCATGATTTTTTTAAATATCTTGAAAAAATACAAACAATAGGATATATTTAAAACAAAGGGTGTTTAATGAAAAAGACAAAATTTCTTTATATTTTTCCGATAGTTTCTGTTGTTTTACTGTTTACAAGATGCCCTATTGAAGGGGATCAGGCGATACTTACGATAAAGAATCAATCTTCTTTAGAAATAACCAATATAACAATTTGGCGTGGGACAGAGGCATTAGAAGAAGCAAAACTAAAAATGGCGGAAGCAGAGCTTAACGCTATTGCCTATCCTTCTCTTGAAAACCTGTATGAATTGCTTGTTGCAACTAACAGATATAACGAGGAAGTTGAAAAAACTTGTTCGCGGGTTCCCGAAATTACGGATGATACAGGACTGCCGATTAATGCGATAAAATCGTGGGAACTAAAATCGGGGTCTATTATTGTGCAAGCGGCTTGCGGCGGCAAACTTTCGTCCCTATATATTGTTAATTTTGGCGGCGATCATGCCGTAAGATTTATCGGCCAAAAAATTTCTAATCCTGATGGGAATAAAGATGATTGGCAATGAAAATATAAGAAACGCAAAGGCGCCGGGCGCCAAATTCAGGGAACAGGGAGCAATTAACAAATCTAAGAGGGGGGACAGGTCCAAACTTCGTTCCCCCTACACAGCCTGCGGGAGAAGTTCGGGGCATAGCGCCGGGGAAGCCGTGCACTCTTTACTGGCATGAACGCCCAAGATCATTGAGCGGTATTTTTCCGCTATTTGACCGATAAGGCGAAACGGGGGAAGGATAAACGAGATTATCGAATGTGAGGAGGGAACAGCCATGGCGAGCGTCCCGTCCAAGGTTTGTTCAAGTATGTTCGCTCTGACAAAAATGCAAACGCCCGTGAAAAGGTTGCCTTACCCGGCACATCCGTAAATCCGCATAACAGCCGCAGATTCGGTTCGCCTTTAAGCTGCTTGATTAATTGACTGGTCTTTTCTATCCCGAAATACCCTTTTGTCGTTTTCCGATTATTTTAATTCTTTGCATTATAATAAATTAGAAAAGTCGTTTTATGAAAAAACGGATTAATTCGACGATCCAGGCGGGAACGGGGCCAGGTAGATAGTCCGGTACGTCGAAACGGTCAACGATGTATTCCATCTGGGGGTTGCTTTCCCGCTAGTTACTTCTTGAATAATTGGCACAGCACCTGGGTGCCAATCCGCCGTATGTTTTTATTGCATACTGGAATCAGGGGGTGTTTAATGACTTTAGGCTTCTATGGCCAGAAGCGGGACACCCTGTGTCTTACCATAAAACAAAATGAGGAAAGAAAATGTTGAAACAATCGGTCCAGAAATTCGGACGCACGCTCAGCGGCATGATCATGCCCAACATAGGCGCGTTTATCGCCTGGGGCCTTATCACAGCGCTTTTTATCCCCACAGGCTGGCTGCCCAATGAAAAACTCGGTTCCCTGGTCAGCCCGATGATCACCTACCTGTTGCCGCTTTTAATCGGCTACACCGGAGGCAGCCTGGTTGGTAAGGGTGTACGAGGCGGTGTGGTCGGCGCTATTGCCAGCATAGGCGTCATCGTTGGCGCGGGTATCCCTATGTTTCTGGGCGCCATGATCGCCGGTCCCATCGGCGGCTTTTGCATCAGAAAATTTGACGAAGCATTTGAAGAAAAAATTCCTGCGGGCTTTGAAATGCTGGTGAATACCTTTTCTGCGGGTATTATCGGTGGGGCGCTGACTCTTATTTGCAACGTTGGTATCGGGCCGGTGGTTGAAGTATGTACCAACGCACTGGGTGCGGGGGTCGGCTGGCTGGTCGATCACGGGCTGCTTCCCTTCACCTCGATTATTGTGGAACCCGCAAAGGTGCTGTTTTTGAACAACGCCATCAACCACGGCGTGTTTACTCCCCTGGGCGCGCAGCAGGCACAGGACATGGGTCGCTCCATCTACTTTATGATCGAATCAAACCCCGGCCCTGGCCTTGGTCTTCTGTTGGCTTACTGTCTCGTGGGAAAAGGCAGCGCTAAATCAAGCGCGCCGGGAGCCGCGATTATTCACTTCCTCGGCGGAATCCATGAAATTTACTTCCCCTTTGTGCTGATGAACCCTGTGCTGCTCTTCGCTATGATGGGCGGTGGATTTACCGGCGTACTGACCCTGACCCTTTTCAAGGGCGGGCTTATCGCCCCTGCCTCCCCCGGTTCAATTTTCGCGGAACTGATGATGACTCCCAAAGGGGTATATCTTCCCAACATCCTTGGTATCCTTGCCGGAGGCGTGGTATCTTTTGCGTTGTCCATGATACTGCTCAAGGCTTTTGGTAAAGAGGATGTTAGCCTCGAAGCGGCCCAGGCGAAAACCAAAGCCAGCAAAGCCGCATCTAAAGGGGTTGCGGCAGGGGAAATCAAGACCGCGTGGGAACATGCCGGAACCGCAGCGGGCAATACCACGGCTTCCGTAGCGATAAAAAAAATAGTCTTTGCCTGTGATGCCGGAATGGGATCAAGCGCGATGGGGGCAACCAAACTGCGAAAAAAAATACAGGCCGCGGGTATTATGGACATCACCGTTATCCATTCCCCGGTAAGTGAAGTACCGAAAGATGCGGATATGATCATCTGCCACAAGGAATTGGGAGAACGGGCACGAAACGCCAATCCCCATGCCCGGCTTGTAACCATCACGGATTTCCTCGGAGCACCGGAATACGAGGAAGTAGTCAACAGTCTGAAAAAATAAGGAGACAACTATGCAGCAGTTTTCGTATACTATTACGGATCCAAACGGCATTCATGCGCGGCCAGCGGGATTATTGGCGCAGAAAATGCAGGAATT
>JAISCO010000369.1 GCA_031265535.1 Spirochaetaceae bacterium
TGCGAAATAAATCATCTTTGGACCTGAACAAAGTCTTGGAACTGGCAAGGAGCGATGCCTGCAATCCCTGCATAGTGCAGCGGATATTTCCAATAATAAATCACGATTTATCAGTATCAATCTGCCATCTGTTTTGCAAGCCGGTCGTTGCCGGGAATTTTTTAGAATTGCCTTACGATAAAATCATTGAAAAGCGTCATACATTTGAATACTGTAAAAAATGCCAACAATACGGCCTGCACCGCCTTGAGGTGGAAATTCTAAAAAAACATTATCCTAATGAAGGAATATAATGCAATACAGGCGATTCAGAAAAACCAAAATACAACCCAAGTTGTTTGAGGAAATCTGGGCAATCATCAAGGAAACCGGCAGGCTGATAAAAGAAAGCGCGGCTGCCGGTTGCCTATGCCAATCGCTGTTTTCGGACTTGCGGCGTGCCGGCGCGGGCTATTCGATAAACAGGCGGTAAGAGGCGCGGCGTGAATTATTTCCTTCTAACTGGGCGGCGCCTGACGACAGCAGCGCCGTAATATCCTGCACAATTATTTCGAGTGTTACCTGACCCCTGTTAAAAAATACCTCGCCGACTTCGACTGCCGGGGCGTAGGCATAGACTTGAGAGACGGGCACGAGACCGTTTCTGAACATCATCAACACACCGTCACGCGCCGAAAAAGTCTCAAAAGCAAGAACTCCGGCTTCGACACCGTTCACCGAACAAATTATTCGCATGGGCATAAGCAGAGTGCCGGCGGTGTCCGTACTGTCCTCCGCATGAACAACTATCGTATACGAACCCTGCCGTATCAACCGCGAGGCCGCCAGGTCTATCATCTGATTATCCCTGTTTTTTAATTTAACGGAACGGATCAGCGGCGGCCTTGTATCAGGACGGGGGGGGATCACGAGCGCTGGGTTTACCCACCGGCGGTCTTTTCTATCGAATATGGAGAGGTAGAAACCTTTGGTTTTGCTCCAGCCGGATACCCCCGCCTCGGCTATCACCGAGGCGGCGCCGACACCGGTATCGGAAGTTTTACGCATAGCGGTTTGCGGCAATTCGGCACGGCTGTAGATACTTATTAAGCCGTCCAGATGATCCACAACCGCCATATCGCCAAGCGTGGAGACAAAACGTGATGCCGGAGATACCACGCGGCGTCTAAAAATGATCTCGCCATTTTCAATCGCGGTAAGCGGACCTTCCGCGCGGAAAGTGTCGCCCAGCATTGGCCGTCCCATATCGCTTTCGCCAAAATTGCTTGTTACCACCGCGGTTTCAGACGGCCAGTCAATGGCAAAAGCGGCGGACGCGCATAGCAACAGCGCCAAAATAAATAAGCGTATCATACTTGTATTATAAACAAAGTTACCGTTTTCCCGCCAGCCCTCGCCCAAAGAAATAAGTAAAAGGGAAAAAGTAAGGATGCCGCTTCATTGTTTAACTTTTTAGATCTACATATGTACAAGTCGGCCATGCTTGCATTCGTCTTTGTAAAGCTCATAGACATACGCTGAACTTTCCCGGTATAGTCCTGTCCCGGCATCTTCCAGCCTTTCAAAAACCTGCGAATTATAAAATCGCTCCATTGCGTCACCAGCGGAAACCCCGGTATCTTTCACAATGAAAGCGATAATATCAGCAATAAGAAATTCTTTTAAAAAGGTAATCTTGAAGTTATCCATGAGTCACCTCAGCCTTAGTGAGAAAACATACCGCCGCCTCGGTATGAAATGAAATCTGGCTGGTCAACTCTTTGTATTTAAGGGTCTTTTTCAAGTCCGGTATGGATATAAGACCGCGAAGGAAGAGCCGTAATTGAAGTACAATATCATCGTCGACTGCCGGGCCGATAACTATATCGTATTTGTTATCAATATTACATTCAGGATTGTTTGTATCCTGAGGCCGCATGTTGCGGTTATTAACAACAAAATTAACCCATTCAGTATTTGGACGGTCAAATTTCCTGATTCGTAATGACGGATCGTTCAACACACCGTCATCAAGGAAAAATACGGTGACCGCCGGAATACCACTCTTGAATAAACGGACCGTCCGCTGGGCCATAGCCAGAGCCTGTTCCTTGTACGGCGTTGTGTAAAAGCCCCAGCCGAAATCTTTGTATGGACGGGATTTACTGAGATCAATACGGTCAATTTCCTTATTGGAGCCGTGATAGAGAATCATGCGATGTTACCTCCATTGTTCCGGCAAATATGGGTCAAATCTTCCAGCGCGTTTTCCAGTGAGAGGGTATGTTCAGCGTCATAGCATTCAATCAGAAATTCAATCCCCTGGTAAGCATGGAGATAGTTAAAGGCATCTTTGACGTTTATTCGCAAAGTCTGGTTTAATACCCCGCGGCTTGCCGCGGCTCAAATAAGGCAACGCCTACAAGGATTTGGTATTGAACCAGACAGTATTATAAATTTCCTTACAGAACGAACCTCTTAAATAATGCAACGCTTACAAGATACCTCGCCCCTTGGGGCGAGGAGGTTCATACTTTTCGCCCTGGCGAATTCACCAACGCACATCACGTAATAGTGAAGCTGTCCCAAATCTACCATATCAAGACTCTCCTTCACAAATGCAAAACTGTCGCAAAAAATCAGGGTTAGTCTGTCAATTTCCACATAGCGTATTTACATACGTTATGCGTCCGGCGTTTACATCGGATGATTTATCGCCTATGGCGTAAATGTCAACCTGTTTATAATGCCGTCTATATTTTGTTCATAACAAATAGAACCGGACGCGTTTATTTTTTTTTCGTAGCGCGCATCGGCGCCCCATAAATTCCGAACATAGGCGTCTAAATCACCGGTTTCTATCTCGTCTACAAACACTTCCGGACGTTTATCCCCGGCACACGGATTGATCGCCTCGCGTATTAACTCGTACTCCACAGTTTGAATCCTCCAAAACAAAGAATGACACAACTGGACTTACGCGATTGACGCCGCTCGTTGGTTTTATGGAATTACTATACATTATACAAAAAATTATGTCAAGTTATCGGCAAACAGTTATCGGCAAACGCGCCCGCGGGCGGACAGGTGATGGGGGGGGGGGGGGTTGAGCAAATTTTCGTAAATCCGGCGGTTTTCTTCATCAAAACAAACAAATATAACCCGTTCAATTTCGGGGGTTTTCGGCAGGGTGTCGCAAACAGTGCCGGCAGCGATACGGGCGGCTTCGAGTTTAGGGTAGCCGTAAACGCCCGTGCTTATACATGGAAAGGCTATGCTTTTAAGCCCGGCCCTTGCCGCCGTCATAAGGCAATTACGGTAACAATTGCCCAACAATAGCTCGTCCTTAGCTCT
>JAISCO010000016.1 GCA_031265535.1 Spirochaetaceae bacterium
TTGCAGTATTGCTCAATACTATAAGTCGCCGTGATGAGGCAATAACGGCTTAACGTATCGTCCCGGTCATCAAGGCCCAAAACGGCCTTAAAATCCTCAAGGGGGATAAGTGAATGTAAAATCCTGGTATCCATACCCACAGGGTAAGCCCGGCAAAACCGTTTTTATATACGAGAAACGTGCAATTTTAGGGAAACG
Organism: Spirochaetaceae bacterium; assembly: GCA_031265535.1. Lineage (GTDB taxonomy): Bacteria > Spirochaetota > Spirochaetia > Treponematales > Breznakiellaceae > JAIRMY01. The sequence goes on from JAISCO010000016.1 coordinate 199, forward strand.
GCCATTTTTAAGAGGCAAGTCCTTATATAATAAGTATAGACAAAAATGTTTAGTCCCTATATAATAAAAAGGGGAGGTGTTGGATGAACAAAGAATTGGTCTTCGCCATTGGGGAAAAAACCAATAAAGCCGTTAGTATCCTGAATAACGAACAGAAGGTTGCGCGGGATTACGGCATTGGTTTTCTCTTAAATCATGCGGAAGTTCACCTGCTGGGTATTATCAACGAACACCCCGATGAAAATACCAGCCAGTTAGCCGCACGGCTCGGCATAACCAAAGGAGCAATAGCTCAAATCACCAAAAAATTACTGGAAAAGGGCCTTATGACCAGTTTTCACCCGCCGGAAAACAAGAAAGAAGTGTATTTTGAAATGACCAAGTTAGGAAAAAAAGCTGTTTCCGGGCATAATCGCCACCACCAGCGGCTAAATTCAGGGCTGATGAAGTACTTTGAAACCCTCAGCGATAAGGATATGCAAACCATATTGACTTTTCTGGACAACATAATAGAAGGAAACAACCCCGCTATCTGAAAATGCTGAAAATCGTATCGTTTAGTACGTGAATCACTTGACTATATTTTGTTTAGTAGCTATACTATAGATATAACTTTTTTGAAGGAATATCTATGGAAGAATCTGTAGTTAAAACAAACGCCTTGACTAAGAAGTACGGTGAAAGATACGCCGTACTGAATCTTAATGTAGAAATTAGGCGGGGACAGATTTACGGCCTTATCGGGCAGAACGGGGCGGGGAAAACTACCTTTATCCGTTTGCTGACCGGCTTGATTACCCCGACCAAGGGACAGATCGAACTTTTTGGTAAAAGTGGGGAACAGGCATTGCAAAAGGCACGGCGTAGAATAGGGAGTATTGTGGAAACCCCGGCGCTTTATCCCGGCATGACCGCTTACGCAAACCTTAAAACACAGGCACAGCTTTTGGGGCTTGCGGATGCCGTGATTGGGGAGGCTCTGGAACTGGCAGGGCTGGAAAACGCAGGCGGTAAAAAAGTCCGGGACTTTTCCCTTGGCATGAAACAACGGCTCGCTCTGGCCCAGGCCATGCTTGCTGAACCGGAATTTCTCGTTCTTGATGAGCCGGTAAACGGACTTGACCCCAAAGGCATCATTGAAAACAGGGAATTACTCAAAAGGCTTGTAACGGAAAAAAGGATGACCATTTTTATTTCAAGCCACATCTTGAGTGAATTGTCCCTGCTTGCTACCGATTACGGCGTTATCGACAATGGCCGTCTCATCAAGCAGATCAGTGCGCATGAACTACAGAGCGAATGCCGTCAATCCATACGTCTGATTACTCCTGAAACGGAAAAAACCGTTTCATTCTTAAAAGATCATTTTCATGTAAAGGATGTGGAAATTCTTATGAATAAGGAAATCAGAATTTTTGAACAACTCGACCACATTACACAGATGAATATGGCGCTCTGCAAAGCGGATATTCCGGTCAATGCTATCAGCATGGAAGGGCAGGATTTGGAAGCATACTTTATGAAGCTGACTGTTAGTCAGCCGCTGACTAGCAGCCAGCCGCTTACCGGAGGTGTCGCATGACAGCCATTCTTAACGCTGACTTTTATAAACTTAAGTCCAATGTCGCTCTTAAGGTTTTACCATTGGCCGCCGTTATCTGGTCGGTACTTACCGCCTGTTTTATGTTATTTGTGGAAAGCGGCGCAACAGTTCAAGGTGAATTTTTCTCTAATAAGGATATTTTTGGGTTTAACCCTACAGGAGCCCTCGGAGTACGCGCCCTTGCTACCTTATCAAACCTCTACTCAATACTAGCGGTCGTGTTTGCGGGGCTTTTTATTTCTACTGAATTTACCCAGGGAACCATACGAAACGCGATTTGCGTAGGCGTATCACGAATGCAAATTTATCTATCAAAATTAACGGTGTGTGCGGCAATGCTTGCCCTGTGTATGTTTCTTTCAACTGCGGCTTTTATCATCACTTTTACGATCATGTACGGATTTGGCAATAGCGCGGGTTTCTTACAGGAAACAATTACGGTTTTTCTTATGCAATTTCTGTATCACTTCACCTATACGGGAATTAGTTGTTTGCTTGCCTTTTTAATACCAAACATCGTGATAACCGTGGCAGCCGGTATTATTGTCGTTATTTTTTCCGGCCTTTTGGTTGAAATATGTACTGCCTTCGATGTACTAAACGGCATTGCGCCGTTTATTCCACAGTATTATGTAAACCACTTAAACGATGAACTGCACAATCCGCTGTTCCTTGCCATGAGCGTTGTGGCGACTATTACTTTTGTTGTGGTTACTGTCATTGTAGGATGTTCTCTGTTTAGGCGGCAGGACATAAAGTAGGAGTGAAAATGCGCAATATTGTTTTGATACTTTTCTGTGCCGGGTTATGCGGCTCTCTATTTGCTCAAAGCCCTTCTTCTACTGGTGTTACCGGAACATGGAAGCATGAAAAAACAGGCTTGACGTTTCAGTTCAATGCCGACGGAACTTTTACGATGGGTGAGGAAGATGAGGCGGCAAGGAAAGCTATCGAACAGGAGCAACGCAGGCGGGGTGAACGTGTGATTACCAGCGTCAGCGGAACCTATACGGTTACCGGAAACAGGATTGAAATGCTCATGCTTGTTGACGGGAAAACCCATAAGGCGCGTATGACATGGAGGCTCATTGACGCAAACACCTTGCGATTGAACAATCAAAACTATCGGCTGATTGTTGACATCAACTGAACTTATAAAAGGAACGGCGGATTAACAATGGAAAAAATCAACATGAAATGCCCCTGCCCGAATCACGGCTGTGAATACCATGGAAAATGTAAGGAATGTATCAAAGACCACCACGGAAAAAATATGTATTGTAAGCTCCCTCCGTGGAGGAAAAAAATCAATGATATTTTATGCAAGATTCTGCCTGTGGGATGAGGAATAAATCTCCGGCGATTGAACCTTCAAATTCCTACGGTTACGGTTATATTGGAACTTGCCGGGACCTTATCGTTCCAGCCGTATCAATCATCCGGGCATCCCTCCGCCTATTTTGCCAATTTGAAGATGGCAACAGCCCCGCACAACACCAATGAAAACACAACAGTACCAATAACCAAATCGGGGATTCGGCTTTGCGAAAAATACACCAGAATAGCCGCCGCGATAACGCCAATATTGGCGATAATGTCATCTGAAGTGAATATCTGGCTTGATTTAATATGCACCTCTTTTGTTTTTGATTTTCCCAGCAAGATTAATGAGGCGGTATTACCCGCAAGCGCGAAACAGGAAAGGACAACCATTATCAGGGGATTGGGGATTGCCTCCGCCTCAATGAAACGCCTTACCACTTCCACAAAACCCCACGCCGCAAGGGCCAATTGAAGAACTCCGCTGATACGGGCTACTCTTTTTTTGACAAGCAAGGTTCCGGTAATAGCGTAAAGGCTTAACCCGTACACAAAAGCGTCTGAAAGTTCATCAAGGGCATCGGCCACTAACCCCATTGATTGGGCGAGAAGCCCGAAAATAATCTCACCGGCAAAAACGGAAAAATTGATGATGAGTACCGTCCACAATAATTTTTTGTCGGTAACAGCGTCATCAGTGATAACAACCCCATCGTAGAGGCCGCTTTCCGTTACGCGGTCGCCGAAGTTCAGCGAAGTGATTGCCGCTTTTATGGCTTCCAGTCCGCCCTCGTGAAAGACGGTCAGGTTCCGGCCTTCAAGGTTGAATATCAGTTTTTTTACTGAGGGAAATCCCGCAAGTTTCATCCGTACCATCTGTTCCTCGGCGGGGCAGTCCATGTGTTTTATGTTGAACACTGTCCGTTCCATAAATAGTACTCCTATTAAGGTTTCTCATCGTATTACCGCCTCCCAAATGGCAGGGACATTAAGCGGCGCGGCGTTTCCGATTGGGCATCCGGCGCACCTTTTGCCGCAATGCTTCACCGCGCAGACTTTCCGCAGATAGCCTCTACGGTGAAGAAAATCAAGGCGGGCTGTTATTGCCTCCGGCGTTGTGTGCAAACGTTCCGCTATGTCCTCGTACGAAAATGTTTTTCCTTCCGACAACAAAGCCAATAGTTCCCGCAGCATACTACATCCCCTCAAAAAAACAGCGAAGACACGTGGAATATGACCAATGACAACAGCAAGGCCGTAGCCATATAGTACCCCGCTATTCTCAGCGTCCACTTTAGCGAATGGTTTTCCGAATAAGTGGAAGCCATCGCCATTACGCAGGGGACGGTGAAAGAAACGGCGAAAATAAAGGCCAGGGCTTCCGGTTTCGAGATGGCGTCAGCAATAACCGCGCCGAAGCCTTCCACTGTCTGGGTGCTTTTTGAAAAGGTGGATTCAAATATACCTCCGCTTCCCATGTAGAGCGCGCCCAGAACGCCTAACACCGCTTCTTTCGCAAAGGCCGCCGCGATGAACGCCATGAAAAGCTGCCAGCCAAGGCCGAAAACGCGGGTAACCGGCTCAATAAAAGAACCAATTTTGTAGATGACGCTGTTCTCTACATTGCCGTCCGCGGTCCACGTCAGGCAGAAAAAGAGTACGGTCATGACAAAGATGACCCGGAATGCCCGGATGAATATGTCTTTTGCCCGGAGTATCGTTGTTTTGAAAAGCAGCTTCCATTTGGGTTTGTGATAGGGCGGCAGTTCCATAATCATACCGGTTCGATCTTGTTCACTTACCAGAGTCCTGCCGAAGACTTTGGCGGTAATCATCATGTGAATCACCATGACCGCGAAAATCCCCAGCATGACAAACAGGGTCCCCCAGCCGAAAAAGATGTTTGCCAATACCGGGATGATGGCTAAAATCGCGGCGCAGGGAACCGCCCACATCAGCGCCATCGCAAGCACCCGCTGCCCCCAGGTGTCAATAACCCGCGTTCCCGCCGCGCCGCTGATGGTGCAGCCAAGACTGACAAAGAAGGGCATGATCGCCTTTCCCTGTAATCCCAGTTTGCTCATCACGCCGTCAAACACGAAGGAGACCCGCGCCATATATCCCACATCTTCCAGAAGGCCGAAGACAAAGGTGATGCCGAACACGGACGCGGCCATCTGGATAGCAAAGACGAAGGTATTCAACACGCCGCTCACCACGAGGGATGTCAAAAATGAACCAAGACCCACGCTTTGCAAAAAGGCGGCCAGAGGCGGACCGAGCAGAGACGGTATCATGTTTGCAATACCGCTTATTATCAAAAAGGGGATTGTTGCCGCGACAAGTCCCGCGATAGCGATGCCAATCGCAATGAATTTGCCCTTGACATTGCTTGTGGCGGCGCGGTCAAAACGGGAGAAGGCGGCGGCGCTTCCTTTGGTTTTCTTCACCGCGCCGTCAAGAAGGGTTTCTATCCATTTGAATTTGATGTCGGCTTCCACCAGCACATCGGGTTCTTCCCCGGGTTCTCCCGACGTGTACGGAAACGCGGGCGGAGTTTTGATCGTCGCTCCAGCCCTTTCAAGGGCGGCGTAAAACACGCCATAATCCTTCGGATTGGACGCGACAAAGGGAACTACCGGAATGCCGAGCCGTTCTTCCAGCAGTTTTGCGTCAACTGCTATCCCCTTTTCTTTCGCCACGTCCATCATGTTGAGGAGGAGTATCGCCGGTACGTTAAGCGGCGCGAAATCGGCAAGCATATAGAGGCTCCGTTCCAACTGCGAAGCGTCCGCGAGAATACAGACCACATCCGCTTCGCCGGAGGCAATGTAATCGCGGGTAACTGTTTCTTCTTCCGAACCGGCGGAGAGGGAGTAACTTCCGGGTAGGTCGGCGGCAAGATACTGCCTTTCGTTGTGTTGAAACCGGCCCTCTTTTTTCTCAACGGTTTTTCCGGGCCAGTTCCCCACGTGCTGACGGCCTCCGGTAAGGGTGTTAAACAGCGTTGATTTTCCCGAATTGGGCTGTCCCAAAAGGGCGATAACGCGGGCGGCTGTTTTCGATCGCCCGCTTCCGGCTTTCCTTGTTTTTGCTTCTTCACAGTATTCACAGCTCATGCGCTTACCTCCAACATGATTTTTTCTCCTTCCCGCCTGCTGAGGGCGATCATCGTGTCCCGGCTGTAGAGCAGAACCGGCTGGCGTTTTTCACTCCGCAGTATTTCCACGGGGCAACCCGGCGTTAAACCGATGGCGGTGATACGGCTCAAGAAACGGGCGTCGCCGTCCAGTCTGGCTACGATGCCCCGCTCTCCACGTTTTAACTTCGTTATGTTTTCCATAACACTTCTCCTATAATAACGAATTCTAATATTAGTAAAGGCTAACATTAAGAATAAATAAAAAACCAGTGTGCCTCCATAGGGAGCCGCCCGGTGTTTTTTCCAGGGGTTTGGAACAAATTCAAATTAGCCCGTATTCCTTGCCTTATCAATCACATTTTTTATGCCCTGGCCCACCGCGTCCAAAAAATCAAAAACCGTCTGGGTTTCTTTCTTGTTCAGCCGATTTATAAATTCATATAAAACACCCGCCATGTTTTCATGGTGTTTTTGATGTCCTTCACAAACCCGTTCCCCCAGGGCGGTAAGGCGGGAAAAGACCTCTTTCCGGTTGCCGGGTTTTCTGTACGCCTCAATGAGCCCTTTATCAAGCAATTTCTTGGTAACCTGGCTTATAGCCCCGCTGGTCATCCCCAAATGCCGGGCCAGTTCACCGACATTTGCCCCTTCCCGGGCTTTTATGGTCTCCAAAAGGTGGACTTCCGCATGGTGAATCGGGAAGTCCACCCCATAGCCCCAGGGGGTCTCCATTTCCTCGATGACAAGGTTCGCCGTCTGGTAGAATTTTTCAATTAAGGTTTTCATAGTCTATATATCATATATGAGCTAACGAAAAATGTCAAGAGAAAAGGCGTATTTTGGCCGAATTTTTCGTTTTCCAGAGGCTGGGGTTCTTTAAGCGGCAAAGACCCGAAAACCATACCGCCCTTTCTTGACAAGACAATTGAAAAGTTTACTATACACCCATCCGTATAAAAAATCATACATTTATAGTTTAGCCACTAAACAACTTGGCTTTTTTGTATAGCTGCTATATAATATCATTATGGGGAAGGCAAAATGTAAAAAGACCGTGATTGCGGCCCTGCGGGGATTAAGGGACGGTGTGTAATATTTGCGAAGTGATGCCATGAAAAGTCAAACGATGAATAATAAAGAACTATCCCAATCCCTTGAGGATTATCTAAAAACCATTGGCCTTCTCACAAAAGAAGGAGCGGTGAGGGTTACGGATATTGCGTTAAATCTCGGCGTATCCAAGCCATCGGTTGTTACTGCGCTTAAAAGGTTGGAAGACAAGGGGCTTTTAGAACACAAACACTATAGAACAATAACATTGACTTCACAGGGGCAAAGTAAGGAAAAAGAAATTCGGGAACGATACGATTTTCTGTCATTATTTTTGAAAGATGTAGTGGGGGTATGCTCTGAAACTGCAGAAAAGGACGCTTGTAAACTAGAGCACATCCTCTCAGGGGAAACCTATATGAAGATGAAAAAATTTTATATAGGCGCACACAAAACTAATTAACGCGGTTTTGGAGAAAATTAGCTTAAAAGTGTTTTTTGTTTAACGTGGAGAGAGGCAAATTATTGTGAGTTTATTGGATATTGTTTTAATTGCCGCGGGATTAGCAATGGACGCATTTGCCGTATCAATTACATTAGGTCTATCCACGAAAAGGCCAAAGCTGGCGGAAATAATAATTCCAGGTGTATATTTTGGTTTCTTTCAATCTCTTATGCCAATGATTGGATATTTTGTGGGTAGTTATTTTACAAACAAAATCGAAAATTTTGTTCACTGGATTGCCTTTGTTTTACTTGGATTTATCGGCGGAAAAATGATAAAAGACAGTTTCGCCAAGAAAAACGGAGCATGGAAAAGGGATAAAAATTCTTTTGGGTTTATAAAAATGCTGCTTTTGGCCGTTGCGACCAGTATTGACGCACTGGCTATAGGCATAACATTTGCCTTTTTTCAGGCCAATATATATACGGCGGTATTAATAACCGGTATAACAACATTTTTTATATCAATGGGAGGAGTAATACTTGGTAATATATTTGGAAAGAAATTGAGATCAAAGGCGGAATTTATTGGAGGGGCGGTTCTTGTTATAATTGGGATAAAAATTGTAGTCGAGAATATATCTTTTTAATGAAAGATCCAAGCGCAGAGAGGTGGATGTTAATGAAATTGATTGAGGAATACCAAAGATGAATTTTCCCCGGCTTGCTATGTCCTCAAAAAATCACCGTTCCCCACTTGCCATAGTAACCACCGATGCCATCATCCTTAACCTCAAAGGTAAAACAAAAGAAGCCATCATCAACGAACTGCTTGATATAGTGGCGGCTCAAGGAAAACTATTAAACCGGGACATAGCCCTCAATGATCTGTTAGCCCGCGAACAAACCATGAGTACCGGCATACCAAACGGCATAGCCCTTCCCCACGCAAAAACAAACGCCGTTCAGGAATTGACCGTAGCCATCGGTATAAAAAAATCAGGCGTAGACTTCGACTCCGCCCTTGACGACAAGACCCATATAATCATTCTTGCCCTTGCCCCGCCCGATAAAGCAAAGCCCCTTTACAAATTCCTTCTTGCCATAACCGCCGCCCTCAACGATGACACCTTCCGTTCAAAAGTCCTTGCCGCCAAAACCCCGGAGGAAGTTGTGAATTTACTTCGAGAATACAAATAGCGTTCAATCTACAACGAAACAAACCCTAGAGGGGCATTCTAATATCTGGAACTCATACGACCCTGTTGAGACTGTCGAATAAGTCCTTTCCTAAAAAATTTACCCCCACTTAATGTCATAAAACAGATATAAAACACCCATTTAGACGTATATTTTTGACACAGTAATACTAATTCGACAGCCTCGTTATGTACTGTGCTCTTCTTAAACATTATTTAGATCAACAAAATCTGCATCTAAACCCTCATCTCCTATCCCTATTATATGTAAATCAATATTCTTTTTTTTTACAAATAATCTTAAATGCTTCAAATACAGAATCTTCTATACGGCTTCCTACAATAATTTTTTTTACCGGTGTTTCCAAGTGATACCATTCATTTTCTTGTACTATCCTAACTTCTTGTTCATATTTCCATTCATTATATTTAGAAAACGTAACTATTCAGCCATAAACAGTAGGAAAAATCTACGAATTTTATGCATTTTTTGGGCAAAAGAGGTAAATTTTGGCAAAATTCCCGAGGTTTTTCGACGCATAAAATTTTCAGAA
>JAISCO010000052.1 GCA_031265535.1 Spirochaetaceae bacterium
TTGTCAACCGGGCCGGGGGTTCCGGCTTCAAAGGATATGGACGGCGGAGCGTCGCGCCGCGCGACCACCTTGTATTGGTCGGTATCGCCTGTCTGCTCGAAGCCGCTGAATATCAGTTCATCCGTACCTGTGTAGCTTACCGTGAGGATTTCTCCGGCGCGGACAATGCTGCCGCTCGTCAAGGTATCGCCGCCCCGACTAACGGAGAGCGTGCCGTTAGCCGGGTCAGGAAAATTTACCGTGTACGCGAATGTGGCGACGATGCTCGTCACATCGTCATAACCGCTGGAAACGTCGATCACCGCGCTTTGCGCGCCGTGAAGCGCGCCGCCGTCCGCAGGCACGGCCTGAGCCGCCGTCGCCGCCACGCCGTCAATGTAGATGACGTCGATTCTGTAGTCTTCGTTCGCCGTTACGGTAAAGACGCTTTCTTCTTCGTCAAACTCAATAATTCCGCCGTAGCCCGCCGCAGCTGTTATGTCGATCGTCGTTGGGTCGGGCGTGTATATATCGTCATCGGGGTCATAGCCCTCGCGCTCAATTTTCAGCGTGGGATAGTCGTTGCCCACGATGTACTCCCACGGCGCGTCCGCGCCCGTGCGACCGGCGTTGAGAGCGGCGGCCATATCCGCAGACGCGAACTCTTCGGCAGTCCTGGGGTGAATGACGGTTTTGACGCGATCTGTTCCGTAACCGTCATCGCCTGCCACATGTGTTCCTCCGAAGATTGCTGTACCGCTCTCAGGAAGGTAATATATATTTGAGAAAGCAGCCACAACATGAAAGTCAGTAAAAGTATCAAGAACCCCAAGTCCGATAATGTTCGCTTGTACTAGATCACCAATGATACTCTCATACGGGTTCCGTACAGTTCCGTAATTGAACACATTACTGATAGCAAACTTTCCGGCGGATATCCAAGGAGCATAATAACCATCTGTTGTCGCGCCAAATAAGCCGGCAACCGACTTAGCGTCTGTCCACGAACCCTGCGTATTTATTACAACATTTACAGTACCTGCATTGTAGCAATCCGAAACGATTACCTGCTTTATAGGTTCACCATTTGACGATGTCCCATCAGCATTGCTGTTCGGCAAAGTAAACAAACCGCCCGCAGGAAAATTGGAATTAGCCCAAATTGTGCCGTAATTTGCGCAATTGCGCATTTCACCCACAAACCCGGCGGCTATTCCTGCCATGTACTGACCGCCAGCCATTTGATCGCTTAACATGCCGGTCGAATTCCTATTTATACCGATTTCCGCAAAATTCACGCAGTTAAGGATTTTGCCGGGAACATATTGGCCGCTTACTTCTTTGCACCCATTATATACAACAATGCCTGCCGCGTAAACAGTATAACCGGTAGACGGTTTAGGCTTAACAACACCTGTTGTCGTTACGTACTCAATTGTTCCGTAATTCCGCACCGCAACGCCTGCCATATACGAATGCCCCTTAAAGGTTAGGTCAAGATTAAGATTTTTAACCACACCTTCGGTTCCTATCGTATGAAAAAGCGCGATAGCTCTTCCTTCGCTTGTTGTTGTGCTTTCATTTTTCAGCGTTAATGTTTTACCGTTGCCGTCAAAAGTACCGACATACGGAACAGTACTGTCAGATGTTCCTGCATCCAAGCCGCCGGCAGCGATTGAAGCCCAGGTATCCGCAACTTCAATGTCAGCCGTCAAGACGGCGCACAGACTTGTCTCTCCGCCATCAACGCGGGATTTGAATTCCAGCAGATCCGCCGCCGAGCCTATTTGCAGGGGGTTTTCTAGAGAGCCGTTACCCCCCCCCCGGGGTCGGCGGAGACGCCAATAACCGCGACGAGCGAGAACATCATCGCGAAGATGAGCGCCGTCGCCAATGTTTTTTTCAGTTTCATGTAACGATCTCCTTTTTCTCCCACACTGCGGCAGTGGGCATCCTTGATTTTTTGCCGCCGGATACGCCGCTAAATTAGCGCTAGCTAACCTCATCTGAACGCTATTGTTGGCGACTAACTTTACCTAATGCTATTATATCCCTCTGGAATTGAGTTGTCAATAGGGAATTTTTAATTCTTCAAAATTTTGATTTTGAAACTGAATTTATTTAACAACAAAGGTAAAAATTTCCAATTTATGGCCGGGTGGCGCTTACCTCTTGTATGGCCGCATATTCAACGCATTTTTGCTCCAATAAAGCGAAATCACAACTATTTGCAACAAGTCCTTGATTTTTTCCCAGAAGAACACGCTTATATGTACGCTCCGCTAAACGCTGAATCACCTCTTGATTTTTAATGCAATATCTTAGTTCTTGCGCAAGCAAAGCGCGATATGCACGGTCAGGCTCGCCGGAAATGCTGCGTACAGAAGTTCGCTTTTTGGGGATCGGAAACATGTAATTGAAGCGCAGGGAACTTACCACTTGCCCGTTATCAGCTTTGATTAAAAAATTATCCGGCTTCTGTTGTTTATAGGACGTTACTGGCACATAATAATCAACATTGTTCACTTGTAAGACAATGCCGCAAAGAAATTTTGGTTTATTATGTTCTGCTTTTTTCAAAAATCAATATAATCCAAATCAATGGTGTAAAAATCAAGTCTTTCCATAAATGCCCTTTCATTAAGTGACACAAAGGCGGTAAATAAAACCGCCTTTGTGTCCATTACGGCCACGTTTAAGGCAGTGGCGCGCCTTTCATACATGATCTGCGCTTAAAGCGGCAGGGCGCTTTCCATAAATAATCTGCTCTCAAAGCGGCAGGGCGCTTCTCATACGGGTATTTCTACCCTATGCCAGTATTATATAACGGAAGCCAAAGATATGTCAAGTACAAGATTGCCATTGGGTGTAGATACAAAAATAATGTATTTACAATTCAATAGGGATCGTGTATGCTGGTGCTATACTCAGCAGGAAGGAGACGCGATCCGATGCCCGAATCAAGTGACAAAACTGCAGATAAGATATATATTGAGAAACTTGCCCATTTGGTCGATGAATTTCAAGAGAAAATCCGTGCCGGCACGAAAGATGCCGACAACTTTTTGACCATGTCCGAAATAGAACACCTTTGGAGCGAATTAAAAGGGAATACCGGTATTATATATTCAGATATGTTGCAAGAGTTGTTATCTGCAGCTGACGAGTCGGATTTAATACGCAAAAAAAAACCGAATACCGAGCCAAAGGAATAATTTTGCGAACAAACAAACGCTATACCCGCTCTATTCTGACGGTCAACGGGAAAGTCGAGTTCACGCGATACGTCCTTCGCCCGAAGACGAAAGTGGATCAGGCGGCGCTGATGGCAAACGAGGGAATTACCAGCATTGTGCCGATGGACTATTATTTGGGCATATTAGGTCTCCCTTTCAAAATGACTGTTGATGCAATGCTTGAGGTAGCCTTTTGGGCACAAAATCAATCCTCATATCAGGCCGCCGAAGAAGCGCTTCTCAAGGCTGTCGGAATCAGAGTAAACGATGATACTGTGCGCTTGGTCGCCAATTGCATTGGCTCAAGAGTGTTTGAGAAGGATTGCGAATCGGCTGAGATGGCATACAAAAAACTGATTTCCGGGAAACTATCATTCCCAGAGAGCAAAAAGCCCGGTGTATTGTATATTGAGACTGACGGAGCAGCCTTAAACACGCGGGAAAAAGACAATGACGGCTCTACTTGGAGGGAAAACAAGCTTGGAGTCGTTTTTTCGTCTGATAATATTCATTTTTGGACAGATCAAAAAGGCGCTCGACAGCATAGGATTGAAAAAAGAGAATACGTCAGCTATGTTGGCGGCGTAGACGAATTCAAAAAACATTTTTTCGCTTGTGCTATACGCAATGGGTACGGCTCATATGGTGAGACAGTGATTTTAAGCGATGGCGCCACATGGATACGAAACATGAAAGAGGAATTATTCCCCGACGCGCAGCAAATATTGGACTACTACCATTTATGTGAGAACGTCAACGAGTTCGCCAAGCAAATATTCAATATGGTAGAATCTGAGTACAGGCCATGGGCCGACCGCATCTGCGAGCGATTAAAGAAAAGTCACTTTAAAAGTGTGCTGGATGAACTTGATAACATCGACCAAAAGCGGATGGACAGAGCTTCCGTTAATCTACCGGGGTATATCCGAAACAATATCAATAATATTGATTATGCTGCATACATTAAAAAAGGGTATTTTATTGGAAGTGGCGCCATTGAAAGCGGAAACAAAATCGTTCTGCAAAAACGCCTGAAACAAGCGGGAATGCGCTGGAACACCAAAACCGCTCAATGTCTTTTAACACTCAGGGCAAAACAAGAAAGCGGTTTGTGGTATCAGGATGTTGTTATTCCGATTTTGCGGTATTACAACAGTTGCAGGCAAATACCAAAATGATGTGCAATTCCTCCCAGAGATTTACAATTCATGCGTTCC